>JBDTYC010000024.1:0-12716 GCA_040005815.1 Chloroflexota bacterium | reverse complement strand
CCAGGTTGGCGCGCTTCAGGAAGTCGACGCCGTAGATCACGCCGTCGAGCTCCTCCCCGGGGATGTTCATGGCGACCGGGTACATGCAGCCGGCCGACACGACCACCGCGTCGTGTTTCTCGCGCAGCTGGTCGAGCGTGATGTCGCGGCCGACCTCGACGTTGTAGTGGAAGTCGACGCCGTGCTTGGCGACCCAGTTGACGTCCAGCTCGATCACGTCTCTCGGCAGGCGGAAGGCCGGGACGCCGATCAGGCAGGTCCCACCGCCCGACGGGAGCGCCTCGTAGATGTCGACCTTGTGACCGTAACTGGCGAGCTCCTTGGCGACCGTCAGCCCCGCCGGCCCGGCCCCGATGACGCCCACGCTCTTCCCGCTCGGCTCGGCGGTGACGATGGTGTCCGGCATGTTGTTGCCGTAGTGCCAGTCCACGAGGAAGCGCTTCATGGCGCGGATGGAGAGCGGCTTGTCGATATCGGCGCGGCGGCAGGCCTTCTCGCATGGTGCGGAGCAGACGTAGCCGCAGATCGCGGCGACCGGGTTCGGGTCGCGGGCCAGGATGTAGCCCTCCTCGAAGCGCCCCTCCGCGGCAAGCATCAGGTAGCCGCGGCAATTCGTGTTGACCGGGCAGCCTTCCTGGCACTCGATATTGCACTGAAGCCAATCGACGCCGACTTCGGCGGTCTGGAACCTCAGTGGAATGGCGTTTTCGGAGATCACTGGCACCGTCGTAGAGCGGTTTCCACCACGAGTTGCCGAGGCGAGCGAGCGGCGACCCGATGGTATCCGTCGCGGAGAGTCAGTGTCAAAGCAGCTGCCGCCTGTCTCACGGGAAGAAGTAGCTCGACATCACGCGGCGCACGAGCGGGGCCGCATCGGTGCCGCCGGTGGCCAGCTTGACGTGGACGAGGACCGTGGCGACGGCGATCTCGGCGCCACCCACCGGAGCGTAGGCGGGGAACCAGGCGTCCGGCTTCGGCGTGCCCGTCTCGGCGGTGCCGCTCTTGCCGGCGACCGCGATGCCGAAGCCGGCGAACGCTCGATGGGCGGTGCCATAGGAGAGCGTGACCACGGCGCGCAGGGTCTTGGCCAGGTAGGCGAAGCTCTCCGGGGCGACGTCCACCTGTCGGAGGGCGCGCGGCGAATTGCGTTCCAGGACTCGACCGTCAGGGAGGGTGGCCTGGACGACAATCCGCGGCACCCAGAGCGTGCCGCCGTTACCGAACGCGGCGTAGGCATTGGCCAGCTGCAGCGGAGTGCCGAGGAAGCTGCCCTGCCCGATGGCGAGCTGGATCTGGTCGAACGGGCCGTACGCGCGACTCCCTCCCTGCGGGCTGGCGAAGAAGGCGGCATCGGGGAGGATGCCGGGGTTGTCCGCCAGGTGGGCGATGCCCGCCGAGACCCCGAAGCCGAACTGCCTGACCAGATCCGGCAGCGCAGTCTGATTGGCGTCCCAGACCCGGATCGAGAGTGGCATGTAGGTCGTGTTGCAGCTGAAGGCCATCGCCTCCTCGAGCGAGACGCTGTTGCCCAGGGTGTGGTCCTTGTAGTTGTGAAAGGTGAAGCCGCTGTAGGTCCAGGTGCCCAGGCAGGACATGCGCGTAGTAGGCGTCGCCACACCGGTCTCCAGGGCGGCCAGCAGGGTGAACGGCTTGAACGACGAGCCGGCGGGGTAGGCAGCGAGCGCGGCTTTGTTGAGGATCGCGCTTCCACTCGGGGTGGCGAGCGGCTGCCCGGCGAGGGTCGTGCCTATGGTCATCGCGTTTGGGTTGAAGCGGGGGGCCGATGCGAGGGCCCACACGTCGCCGCTTTTCGGGTCGATCACCGCGGTGGCTGCGTCGGTGTACGGGAGGAGCGCGGCCTCGGCGGTGGCCTGCAGGTCGGGGCGGATGGTGATGATCAGGTCGGCGCCGGGCACCATCGCCCGGTCCAGCAGCGGCACCGGCTTGCCGCTGGGCGGCACCCCCACGAGGGTCACGCCGGGCATGCCACGCAGCAGCGCCTCCGCTCCCTGCTCCAGGCCGCTACGGCCCATCGTCTCGCCAACCTCGTAGTCCGCGGTCGGGGGGAGGGCGGTCAGCTCCGCGGCCGTCAACGGCGCCACGTACCCGATCGTCTGGCCCGCCAGCCACTCCTGCGGGTAGACCCGCTTTCGGTCGTCGCGCGTCTCCGCGAAGACCTCTCCACCGACTGCGAGGATTCGGCCGCGCACCGCGGGTGTGCGTTCCAGCCCCAGCCGGTCTTCGTCGCCGAGGGCCGGAAAGAGAAGCGAGGGTCGCCATCGCGCCTGCCAGCCATCGGCCCCCTCGGTCAGCACCAGCATGCGTCGCACCGCCAGGCGGCCAAAGCGGTTCGTCTCGAAGACGAGGCTCATCGGCACCTCGAAGGCCGGGACCGGGCCGGCTGCGTCTCCGTCGCCCGGAACGCTGGCCGGGATGGCGGGACCCGCCTCGCCGATGATCCTGATGACGCCCGCCAGCTCGTCGAACTGGCGCAGCAGGCCGGTGATCGCCTCCGGGGTGTATCGATCGCGGTCCGCGGGGGCGAGCAGCTCGGTCATCCGCTCGTAGCGACGGCCGCGCCATCCGGCGACGAACTTGCGCGCGACGAGGCGGGCGGCATCGGCGGCGGGGTCGGTTGGAGCCGCCGGCGGGGACGGGCTCGGGCTTGGCTGGACGGTTGGCGGAGCGCAGCCGGCCAGGACCAGCGTGACGAGCAGCAGGCTCGCCGGGCGTGCCGCGCGCGACCGGATCATCGGGCGAGCATCACCCTGCGAAAGCCTTCCGCGGCGGCGTATCCCGCTCGCTCACCAAGCTCCTCCGCCCCGCGACGCAGCCAGCGCGCGGTCTCGGCGAAATCGCGGAACTGGCTGGCGTGATGCGCCAGAGCCGCGATCTTGCGTTCGAGCGTCTCGCCGATGTCGACCAGCTGGTTCGCCTCGTTGGTGCTCCACAGGAAGAGCTCCGCGACCTTCCAGGCGCTGAGGCCGGCGGCGAGATGCTCCGGGAAGTTGAGCGGGTCACGAGCGGTCGGGAAGACCGCATCGACCACCACCGTCCCGACGGCCCGATGGTCCGGATGGTTGATCCACTCGTTGTTCACGAAGAGGACGGTCGGGTCGTGGCTCATCACGATCTCGGGCTGAAAGGTGCGGATCGCCCGGGTGACGCGCTCCCGGAGGCGAAGGCTGGGCTCCACCTGTCCATCCGGCTCGCCGAGGAACTCGACGGCGGTGACGCCGATCTCGGCCGCGGCGGCCCGCTGCTCGCTCTCGCGCAGGCTCGCGATGGCAACCGGATCGGCGGCGGGGTTGTCACTTCCCTTGTCGCCGCGCGTCATCAGCAGGTAGTTGACGGCCGCCCCCTCGGTGATCCAGCGCGCCACCGTTCCCGCCGCGCCGAACTCGATGTCGTCAGGATGCGCGGCGACGACCAGGACGCGTTCGGGTGTGGGGAGCCGGTCGTTGGGCATAGGTCTGCCGCAGCCTAGCAGCCGAGCAGGGAATCAGCGGCTGGCAGCCTCGGCCAGCGGGGTCGGCGCCTCTGTTGAGCCGGACGCGACACCCAGGCGGATCAGCCGATCGCGTGGTTCGCGGAGCGCCAGGGCGGCCCACTCCATGACCTCTGCATCGTGGCTGAAGAGGACGATCTGGCGGTCCGCGCTCAGCGAGTGCAGCACGTCGAGCATCCGCAGCTTGCGCTCAGGATCCGACTGGGCCGTGACCTCGTCGAGAAGGAGCGGGGCGGACTCGTCGGTGGTGACCAGGTGCTCTGCCATCGCGACCCGCAGCAGCAGGTAGATCTGCTCGCGCGTCCCCTCTGAGAGGAGTCGAGCATCGCGCCACTGCCCGGTGCGAGCCTCCTTGACGTCGACGGACAGGTCCCGCGGATTCATCCCGACCTCGATGTAGGCGCCGCCCGTGATCGCCGGCAGGTGACGCTGGACTGATGCGGTCAGGATCGGGGCGACGTCGCGGTGGACGCGCCGCTCGGCGGCTTCGAGCAGGGTGAGCGTCTCGTCGATCACCGCTGCCAGGTTCTGGACCCGACCCAGCTCGCTGCGGGCCGCGGCGGCGCGCTCCTCGGCCTCGGCCACGCTTGCGAGGGTCGTGGCCAGCAGGCGCAGCTCACCACCCAGCTCGTCGACCACCCCCTTCGATCGCGAGGCCTCCTCACGAGCTGTGACGAGGGCGACTTCCGAGTCGACCCCGACCGGGATGACAGCGTCGTCGCCGACCCGTCTGGCGAGTCGGGCAGCGACCTGTCTGCGCCGGTCCGCCTCAGCCTGGAGCTCGGCCAGCGACCCTCCGGCGAGGAGCCCCTGCAGCTCCTGCCACTCGCGAATCGCGGTCTCGCGGGCCTGCGCCACCTCTGCCCGGGTTCGCTGCCAGGCGAGGAGCCCCTCAACCGCCGCGGCGTAGTCAGCTTCTCCTCCATTGCCGGTGTGTTCGGCCGCCGCTCGGACGGCGGCCTCAGCGTCAGCAACCGCCGATTCCACGCGGTGAGCCGCATCCTCGGCGGCATGGCGGGCCTCGACGGCACGCCGCAGGGCATCGGCCCCGGCTGCCGCCCGAGCGATGTCCTCGCGCCCGCCACATTCGAGCTCGTAGGCCGTCAGGGCGGCGCGCGGGTCCCCGTCGACTTCCCCCCCACGAGCCACGAGCGCGGCACGCAGCCGCTCATTGGCCTCCTGCGCGCTGCCGCCCAGGCGCGCCGCCTCCGACTCCCATTCGCTTACCGCATGGGCGTGGCGCTCGGCGGCGCCTCGCTCGTCGAGCGCTGGTTGGGATGCGCCGCGGCCGCGGAAGGCCATCGTTCCCAGGATCGCCGCCACGCCGAAAAGGCCGATCCCCGCCAGCCCCTGGCCGAGCACCACGAGGACCAGGCCAACGATGCCGAGCGCAGCCGCGCCGACGACCGGGAGGGTCGACCGATCGCGAGCCGCCATCTGCGTGAGTGCGGGGGCGGCGGCCGCAGGTGATCGCTCGAGGTGCTGGCGCAGCGCCTCGTCGGCGAGGTCAACTGCCCTGGCAGCATCGGTGACGGAGCGATCAGGACGGCGGTCGCCCGCCGGTATGACCGGGATCGCGGCGAGTTGCTGCTCGAGCTCCACCGCGGATGGGCCGTTGAGCGGGACTGAGGCCGGGCGCCGGCGCCACGAGTCGAGGGCGGCGGCGACCTCGTCGGCCAGCCCGTCGCGCGTCGCGAGGGCGGCTGGGGCGTTGGGGTAACGCGCAGCCAGCTCGGTGGCGCGCTGCATGCGATCGGAAAGCTCTGTCGCCTCGCGCACCGCGAGGGCGGCCTCGGCGACGGTCAGATCCCGCTCGGCGGCCAGGTGCTCCTTGGCGGCCGATTCCAGCCGAGACTCCCGGTCGAGATATTCGCCGTGCAGGCGTCGCGCGTCGATCACCGCAACGTCGGCTGCCTCCTGCTCCCGCATGGCGGCCCACATCGGGCCGGTAGCGCCGACCCGGACCGCACCCACCGCCTCCTTGCGGAACGCCTTGAGTCGTTCGATCGCCTCCGCGGCAGTGGCATCCGTGCCACGAGTGGCGGCTGCTCGCTGCATCTCGTCCTGAAGGCCGGTGGCGCTCTCGGCGACCGCCATGATCTGGGCCTGGCTCACCGCGGCAACTGCCGAGTAGGACTCGCGGTCGAGCCCCAGCCAGCGGGTGGCGTCCGGAGCCCCGTTGTTGATGATCTCGTTGGAGAGGTCATCGCCGAGGGTGACGTCGCGGGCGCGGCAGGCGACCTTGCCGGCCAGGTCCTGGCTGATGTCGACGGTGCGCCCGTCCTGCAGGTGCATCCTCGCCTCGACCTCCCAGCGGTCCGGTGAGTCCCACGGCCGGTGGCGGTCGATCACGGAGGTGACCTCCTTGGTGCGACCCGGGCCGCGGCGGACCCCCGTCAGCGCCAGGCGCGTTGCGGCGTGCCAGCTGGTCTTGCCGGCCTCATTCGGGCCGCCGATCACGTTCATCCCCGCTCCGAGGTTCAGGGTCTCGTCGTGCAGCGGGCCGAAGGCTCGCGCGATCACCCGCTCGATCCACATGGCCTACGCCACCTCGAGGTCGCGACGACCTTCGAGGGCACGCAACCCGGTGATCAGCACCTTGCGCTGCCGATCCTCGTCGGCGATGAGCAGGGCATCGCGCGCGAACTGGCCGCGGACCGTCGTTTCGGCCTTGATCGCGTCGAGGTCATATGACGGAACAATCTCGCCGGGCCGGACCACGAGCCCGTCGAGGTGGTCGCCCAGCGCGGATAGCGCTCGCGGCTCGATCGGGAGGTCGGACGGCACTTCGCCGCTGAGCGTGACACGGACCGAGCCGGCGAGGCCGGCGATCGCCTGGCTGACCCGATCGCGCAGGTCGTCGACGTGGAGACATCCGTCGAGCGTCACCGTCACCTCGTGGACCTGACTGACCGCGACGACGCGTCGCTCGCGGGTCACCGCCCCGTCGGCCGCGACCGAGGCGAGGACGACACCCCGCCCAGCGGACTCGCCGAACACCAGTGGATCGGGGTTGCCGGGATAGGTGTAGCGGTCCCGGTCGCGGGCGACGTGGTAGTGACCCAGGAAGGCATGGTCGATCCCCGCCGCATCCAGCTCCGCCGCCTCGAACGGGGCGTGCAGCTCCTTCTCCGGCTCCTGGAACGGCAGCGCGCCGCGCTCCGACGCATGGGCAACGGCCAGGTGCACGCCGCCACGATCGGGGCGAAAATCGGCGAAGAACGGGCCGGTGTTGGCGGGCGCACGGTGCGCGGCGCCCCACAGGGTGAGGCCATCGCTCAGCTCGACCGGGGTCAGCCGGGCATCGGTGAAGACCTGGACGTTCGGGCTCCACTCCTCCAGTGCATACGGACTGCGGGCGGAGTACCAGTCGTGGTTGCCAGGGGCGAGGTAGATCGGCCGATCGGTCCGGGCAAAGCTCTCGCGCAGGAAGGCGATCGTGTCAGGCGTGACCCGGTCGTGCTCGAAGAGGTCGCCCGCACAGAGGATGGCGTCGACCCGTTCCTCGTCGGCCAGCTTGAGGATGCGGGTCAGTGTCTCGCGCCGGTTGCTGCGCCGCAGGCGCGCGGTCTCGGGACGCGCCCAGGCGAACGGGGCGTCGAGATGGAGGTCGGCAAAATGCAGGAGCCGCATGATTCACAAGCCTAGCCCCCTTCGTGACAGCTAGGCCGTCGCGTGCGAACGCCCGTGCGAAGAGAGCTAGCTCGGTCCGTCTCCCATCAGCTGGTACGCGAACACCCCGATCCCCGCCAGCAGGATGAGATGGATCAGGCCGCCGGCGAAGAAGCCGCCAATCAGGAGCAGGAACCAGGCCAGCACCAGGACGACCGGCACGGATCGCCACGCGAGGTAGCTCCAGGCCGGGCTCACGACTCCCCCTGGCGCTCGTTGATGACCTGGACCACGAGGAGCACGGCAGCCACCACGAGGAGCAGGTTCACGAGCGGGCCAAGCTGAAGCAGGAGCCCGATGAACCACGCCACCAGCGTCACGGCGATCGCGGTCCAGATCATGCCGGAAGGCGCTCCATCAACAGGTCCACGTGCTCGACCGGCTTGACCCGCGGCATGACGTGCTCGACCCGGCCCTCGGGGCCGATGATGAACGAGGTCCGTTCGACGCCCTTGTAGGTCCTCCCAGCGAATTTCTTCTCGACCCAGGTGCCGAACGCATCCGCCACGTGGTGGCCGACATCGGCAAGCAGTCGGTAGGGAAGGTCGTACTTCTTGCGGAACTTGACGTGGCTGGCCACCGAGTCCGGCGAGACACCGAAGATCTCGACGCCGGTGGCCATCACGCGCTCGAAGTTGTCACGCAACGAGCAGGCCTGGGTCGTGCAGCCGGGCGTGTCGTCCTTCGGATAGAAGTAGAGGACATAGCGCCGTCCGAGGAGGCTCTGGCTCGAGATCGTGGAGCCGTCATCCGCCTGTGTCTCAAAGGGCGGGACCGGGTCCCCCGCCTTGGGCTGCGTCATGCCGGCATCGTACCTCAGCCCATCTCCTCGATCGCGAGGAGCACCGGTGGCAATTCCCGCGGGAGGAGGCGACTCCCCAGGTCGGCTGCCACCTCACCGATGACCGCGTCGCTTGCCTCGGCGAGGTCGTGTCCAACGCCCCGCAGCAGACGGCTCTCGGGGGCATTGCCCGCATCCGTCAGGGCTCTGGCCAGGAGTGCCATCTCATCAGGGTCGCTCCAGCTGTCGGAGCCGCCATGGACCAGCGCCACGGACCGGTGGAGCATCGTGGCCAGCGCGAGCGGCGGCGTGTGGATCGCCTGTTCGATCGGGGCCAGCGCCAGCGTTGCCGATCCGCCGCCTCGCAGCGGGAGCGTCATCTGCCCCTCCCGCCGCTCGGCTCGCTCAATCAGGTCCTCGCTCCAGCGATCGAGGGCCGCGACGATCGCATGCTCGTGCTCGGCACCCTCTCGTCCCCGGGTGGCCACCGCGCGGCGCAGGGTCTCGCGCCAGGAGCGCGCCGACGAACCGATCAGGGTGAGTGCCGAGACAGCGGGGTCGCCGATAGCGACCGCCAGCGCGATCCCCGCCCCCTCCCCGTGCCCGAGGATCCCGGACCGGCGCAGGTCGAGCTCGGGGCGGCCTCGCATGGCGGCGAGCAGGTCGCGCGCATCGTCGATCTTGGCGAAGAGGGTGGCTTCCTCCCAGGCACCCTCGGAGCTGCCGCAGCCGCGAGGATCGGCGCGGAGGGACGCCACGCCTCGGTTGGCGAGCGCCGCGGCAAGGCGCGCCAGCAGGCCAGGCTGTGTGCCGGGGGGCCGTGGCGCGAACCAGTGGGGGTGGCGGCTCGTGTCGTAGGTGCCGTCGCGGTCGCGTGGCAACCAGGAGGGGAGCAGGAGGATGTTCGGGTAGCGACCGCTCGCGCCGTCCGCCTCGGCGTCGGGCAGCTCCAGGGTCGCGGCCAACGTCACGTCACCGGCTCGGACGTGGAGCCCTTCGGATCGAGGCATGGCACGAGGGTACACGCGGGCCCCCGACTAGGCGGCGGCGCCGATCCAGAGCGCGGCGGTCCCGAGCGCGGCCGCTGCCAGGAGCAGGCCCCAATCGGCCATCCGCATCGAGTGCGGCCGCGCAATCGTGCGACCTGCCGCCGTGCCGAAGCCGCGCGCGTCCATCGCAAGCGCCAGCCGCGTCGCGCGACGCACCGCCCCGACGAGGAGGGCAAGCAGCTTCCCGAAGGCGAGGCGCACCGCGAGAAGCGGCGACCACCCGGCGCTCACACCGCGGGCGCGGCGGGCCATGCCGAGTAGCTGCCATTCGGTCGCCAGAATCGGAAGCATGCGAACCGCCGCCAGGACGCCCATCGCGAGCCGCGACGAGAGCCGGGCCTGCTGCTGGAGCGAGTCGGCCAGATCGGTCGGATCAGTGCTCGCCAGGGCCACGACGCCGGAGAGCGCGACCCCCAAGAGCCGCAACCCCAGCGCCAAGCCGGTCTGCAGATCCGGGCCGGCCGGCCGGGCAGGGGCCAGCAGCACGTTGAGGAGGCCGACCATGAAGGCCGCGACCAACAGCGGCCAGGTGCGGGCCAGCAAGGTGCGGACGGAGAGGCCGGTGAGCGGCAGGCTTGCCAGGATCGCCCCCAGGATGATGGCCGGGGTGATCGGCCCCGATCCGACAAAGAGCACGGCCATCAGGATCGCAGCAGCGCAGAGCTTGGCGACCGGGTTGGCGCGAGCGAGCCAGGCACGTGGGTCGGGCCGCAAGGGCGTGAACCGCCTCATCGGGCGAGCTCCAGTGTCCTGTCGGCGAGGGCAGCGGCGAATGGTAGGTCGTGGGTGACGAAGCAGACCGCGCTGCCATCGTCGCGTTGCGCAGAGAGCAGGTCCACGAGTTCGATCGCCGTGCGTCGATCCTGCCCGAAGGTCGGCTCGTCGAGGATCAGGACCCGCGGCTCTCGGACGAGGGCAGTTGCGACGGACAGCCGGCGCTTCTCGCCCCCCGAGAGCGTGAACGGGTTGGCCTCGGCCAGCCCTCCGAGGTGGAGGCGGTCCATCAGCTCTGCCGCCCTCTTGGCGGCGTCAACTGCGGTGCTGCGCCGCTGCAGCGGGGAGAGCGTCAGCTCGTCGCGGACACGTCCCATCAGGAACTGGTGCTCGGGGTCCTGGAAGACTGAGCCGATGGTGCGCGCCAGCCGATCGGCCGGCTCGCTCCAGACCGGCTCCCCGTTGGGGCCGCTGACACCGCCGCTGCTCGGGCGGAGGAGACCGCCGAGGAGCAGCGCCAGCGTTGTCTTGCCCGAGCCGTTCGGGCCGATGATCGCCAGTGCCTCGGACGATCGGACCGCCAGGTCAATCGGGCCCACCGCCAGCGATCCTTCCCCGGGAAAGCGATAGGTGACCTGGTCCGCGGCGAGCAGGACCCGCGTGTCGGGGCGCGGCCCTCGGGGCGGGATCTGCAACGGGTACCCCGGCACCCAGATCCCCGCCGTGGCCAGCTCGTCGCCGCTGGCAGCGAAGACCTCGGCGGGCGACCCGTCGGCGATGACACCACCGCCTGCCTCCAGCACGATCAGTCGGTCGACCAGCTCTACCGACTCAGCCACCCGGTGCTCCACCAGTAGCATCGTCAGCTCGCCGCCGCCTACCAGCCGGGCAACGGCCGCGCGCACGAGCCGTGCTCCGTCGGGATCGAGGTTGGCAGTCGGCTCGTCAAGAAGGAGCAGGCCAGGCCGCAAGGCAAGCGACGCGGCAATGGCAAGCCGTTGCTGTTCTCCGCCCGACAGGGCGTCCGTGGGGCGATCCCGGCCGTAGGGGAAACCAACCATCTCGAGCGCCTCGTCGACGCGGGGCCAGATCTCCGCGGCTGGGACGGATCGGTTCTCGAGCCCGAACGCGACCTCGTCGCCGGCCCGCGCCATCACCAGGCTCGACTCCGGATCCTGGAACACGATCCCGGTCCGATCGCGGGCGGTACGCGGGTCGTGTCCATCGATTCGGAGCTGCCCCTCCGATTCACCGCCCTCGAGCAGCCCGGCCAGCCCAAAGAGGAGGGTCGACTTGCCTGAGCCGGATGCACCGAGCAACATCACGCGCTCCCCTGCCTCGATTCGGAGGTCGACGCCGCGCAGCGCCCAGGCGCGACGCCCGGCATGCCGCCAGCCCCAGCCGCGCGCCTCGATCGCGACCGGCGTACTCAGTGGCTCAGACCTCCGGCTGCTCGCGCCCCGCCGGGAATGCGCTCAGCACACCCGTGCGGGTGAGCGCGCGGACGAGAAGCCAGCCACCGAGGCCGGCGATCAGCGCCGAGCTGGCTACCACGAGTCCCGCGTACAAGAGCATCCAGTCGGTCGCCCACTCTGGGTAGTAGAAGGCCAGGTCGAGCAGCGCCCCAGCAACCCCCGCGGCCGCACCTGCTCCGATCGCCGCGATCGGCCCCCAACGCTGGTAAAGGCCGAAGGCAAAGACGAGCTCAGCTGCCGCGCCCTGGGTCAGTCCGTAGGCCAGCAGGAAGAGCCCCCACTGCGCCCCGAAGAGCACCTCCGCGGCCGCGGCCACCGTCTCCGCCAGCAGGGCGGCGCCCGGGCGACGGATGACGAGCGGGACGACGATGGCGGGCAGCATCCATGTGCCATAGATCGCTCCGCGCGCCGGCGGAAGAATCCAGGTCGTAGCCTCCCACAGCAGGTTCCACGCCTGGAAGACGGCCCCAAAGGCCACGGCCAGGACTGCAGCAGTCAGGATGTCGACAGTCCGCCACGACCCTGAACGGGTGTTCGTTGCCATCGTCATGAGCCCGGCTCCCTTCGCGTTTCGATGACCAGCAGGATGCCGCCGTCGAGCGAGACCGATGCCGGTGCCCCCTCAATCACGTTTGAGAGGCCGCGCGAGCGGCCAAGGTGCAGCGTCTCCCCGTCGAGGTGAAAGCGGAGTCCACCGGTCCTCACCCCGGTCGCGTCGCACCCGAGTGGCAAGAGCGTCACAACGTCCCCGACGCCGCCCTCAAGTTCGAGGCGGCGCCCCCCTTGGACTGCCCGCACAGTCATGCCGCCGCGGACGAGCCGAAGCTCCGCATCGCGCCACCCATCCGTAAGCAGCAGCATCACGTTTGCCAGCTCGTGATCGAGGCGCAGCCCACCGAATGCGCCGAGGATCGTGACCTCGTCAGCCCCAGCCACGACAGCCCGGGATACCGCCAACTCCGCGTCGGAGGCGTCCTTGTCCGGTGGGTGCGACTCGATCGCCACCCCCTCCGCCGCCAGGCACGAAAGGAGGTCCGGGGGAATTGAGTCCATGTCTCCGACCACGAGATCCGGGCGCCTGTCGACGGCCTCGAGCCATGCCGCACCCGAATCGGCAGCAATCACGAGGTCGGCAGCGCCGAGCAGGGCGGCGTCCTCCGCAGCGGCATCGCCGCCGGCCACCACGATCGCTTTCACACCGACTCCCTTCGCTGGCATGACCCAGATCAGGTTCGAGGGTCTGCGGCCTTCCGCACTCTCAGCGCTCGCGCGCTCCCCTGTCGCTCTTGGGGTTGTCACACGGAGCGTAGCACGAGCGGGCGTCAGAGCCGATCGAGCCGGACCTCGATCGTCGTACCTCCTTCTCCTGAGGCGTGGGCGACGACCTGCCACACCCCGCCATTCGGGCTCCGAAACCGGATCAGTGCGACGTCGCCACCCGGGTAGAAGCCGACGATCGGATAGCCCTCAGTCGGCAGCGCGTCGACGTAGAAGTCGAATGCGGCCGATCCAACCTG
>JBDTYC010000023.1:0-12755 GCA_040005815.1 Chloroflexota bacterium | reverse complement strand
CAAGCATTGGTCCTGCCTTGCTGCATCTTCCAGGCCGACCGCGAAAGCCGATAGAGAATGTGCCTCACCAGCTCCGGGTAGGCGATGGGATCCCGAAGGGCTTCGCATGCCGCATCGGTGGCGTATCCGCGGCCCCAATACGGTTGGGCGAGGCGCCAGCCCACCTCGACCATGGGCACACCGGTCACATGCGTCGCCGGCCACAGCCCCACGTAGCCGATAAACGGGACGACCTGCGGAACTTCCACCGCCCACAAACCCCAACCCTCAGCATTCCAATGCGCCTCAATCCGATCGACAAAGTCGTCGGATGCTCCGCGACTCATCACGCCTGGGAAGTGCCGCATGACTGCCGGATCCGCATTGAGCGCGGCGAATGGCGCGCAGTCGGCATCGCGCCAGCGACGGAGCAGGAGGCGCTCGGTTCTGGTGTTCGTCACTGTTCCGTGGTTACCAACCACCTTCGTCGCGAATGAGTCGATGTAGCACCCGCGCGGCGACCGCGCGCCGATAGTCGGCGCTGGACCGCACGTCGTCGATCGGATTCAGCTCGCCGGCGAGCGTCGACGCGGCTCGATCAGCGGTTCGCTCGTCGGGCAGGGCACCTTCAAGTACGGCCTCCGTGTCTGTCGCCCGGATCGTGGTCGCCGCCACCGAGCCCAGGGCGAGGCGAACGTCGCGCCACGGAGCGTGATCGCCCTCGTCCGCGCGCCAGGCGAGCGCCATCACCACCTTGCTGATCGCCTGTGCACGGCGCGTTCCCACCTTCCGAAACCGCACCTGCCGATCCGGGGCCAACGGGAATCGGATACGGAGCAGGAGCTCGTCGGGAGCGAGGGCAGTGCGCCGGTACGCCGGCCAGAACGCGCCGGCGGCGACGATCCGCTCGCCGCGCGCGCTGCCGAGCACCAGCGCTGCGTCACAGGCCAGCAGCAGCGGCAGCGTGTCACCGGCGGGAGAGGCGTTCGCGGCATTCCCCCCGATGGTGCCGCGGTTCTGGATCTGCGCCGCACCGATGGTGGCGGCGGCTTCGCCGAGCACCGGCAGGAACTCGGCGACGAGGGGTGATCGCCGGATCTCGGTGTAGGTGGTCAAGGCACCCAGGACGAGGGCATCGGCCTCCACGGTGATCCCGCGGAGCGCATCCAGATGCCAGATGTCGAGCACGCGGGCGGGCGGTTCTCCCAGCTCGCCGGTGATCTGGACCAGCAGGTCCGTTCCGCCGGCGACCGGGCGACCGGGCATGTCGGCGAGGAGGGCGTATGCATCGGTCAGTGAGCGAGGCGAGTCAACCGGAGGCTCGATGGGCATCGGTCAGTGAGGATCGGCGGCGCGCCGCTGTGCCGCGGCCAACGCGATCGCCTCCACGATCTTGGTGTAACCCGTGCAGCGGCACAGGTTGCCCGCGATCGCCTCGCGGATCAGCTCGTCGTCACTGGGGCCGTTGGTCGCCAGGAACGCCTCCGCGGCCATCAGCATCCCGGGGGTGCAGATCCCGCATTGCGCGCCGCCGGTCTCCAGGAATGCGGCCTGCAGGTCGTTCAGTGCTTGCTCGCTACCGAGTCCCTCGACCGTTCGGACGCTGGCCCCGTCCACCTGGCAGACGGGGACCAGGCACGAGTCCACGACCGCGCCGTCGAGGAGGACGCTGCAGGCGCCACACTCGCCCTCGCCGCAGCCCTCCTTCGTGCCGGTCAGCGCAAGGTCCTCACGCAGCACGTCGAGGAGACGGCGCATGCCAGGGACCTCGACCTCGACAGGGTCGCCGTTCACGAAGAACCGATAGCTCATGCGGCGCCGCCTTCCGGGGCGGGAACGCTCACGCCCGGCGGGTCCGGCACCGGAGCGCCCGTCATCGCGGCCAGGATCCGTTCCGCGGTTGCGGGCAGGTCGTGGATCCAGACGCCGGTGGCATCGTGGATGGCGGCCACGACCGCGGGCGCACCGACGTCCATCGGCAGCTCGCCGATCCCCTTGGCGCCATGCGGAGCGCCGGAGAACGGCTTCTCGACCAGGATCGCCTCGATCCGCGGCGCGTCCAGTGCGGTGGGGATCAGGTAGGTTGCCAGGCGGTCGTTTAGGTATCGGCCGTCGAGGAGCTTGATCTCCTCGATCGTCGCGTAGCCGACCGCCTGGAGGGTGCCGCCTTCGACCTGGCCCTCGGCGAGGACCGGATGAATGATGCGTCCTGCGTCATCAGCTGAGACCACGTCGCGAACCGCCACCTCGCCGGTGTCGAGATCCACCTCGACGCGGGCCACGGCACAAGCCCACCCGAATGCCGGGTAGGCGTCGCCGGTGTACGTGGCATCGTCGAACTCGACGTTGGGGTATGGCTCGAAATGCTCGTCGACCCGGAGCGCGCCGTGCTCGAGAACGAAGTCGCGATACGAATCGGCGAATGGCCGATCGGTGACCGCTTCGACCTGGGCTCGCAGATGACGAGCTGCCTTGATGATCAAGCCACCGACCACCATCGCGGTGCGCGAGGCAACCGTGGGGCCGGAGTCGGGGACGATGCTGGTGTCCTGCGGGGCGTTCTCGACCGCGTCGGGTTCGAGCCCCAGCTCCTCGGCGACGAGCTGCGGGAAGATCGTCTTCGTCCCCTGGCCCATCTCGGTCTGGGCTGTCAGCACCCGGACCACCCCATCGTCCGTCAGCTCGACCGACGCGACCCCCGCGATATGGACCTCGCCCGAGCCGGTGAACCCCGCGCCATGCCACCCCATGGCGATCCCGATCCCGGACGCGAGACGGGCGCCGGACTGGCGGGCAGCACGAGCGTTTTGGGTCTGAGCGCTGTGGCGGGCGAAATCGCTGGCCTCCGCGGCGGCCTCGAGCACCTCGATAGCCGCCACGCTCTCTCGCAGCACCTGGCCGGTCGGCGTCGTGTCGCCCTCTCGATATGCCCACTTGCGGCGGAGCTCGAGCGGGCTGACGGCCAGGGCCTCGGCGATGCGATTGACCTGCATCTCGGCGGCGAACTCAGTCTGGGGAGCTCCGAAGCCGCGGAATGCCCCGTTGGGCGGCGTGTTGGTCGCCATCGAGCGGCCGCTGATCCGCACGTTCGGGCACCGATATGGGCCGCCGGCGTGAAGCACGCCACGCGACAGAACCACCGGGGTGAGCGTGCAGTACCCACCCCCATCCATCACCACGTCGATCTCCTGGGCGACGAGCGTGCCGTCGCGCATGACGCCGGTGCGGTGGTGAATGACGGCAGGGTGGCGCTTGGTGGTGGCGCTGAGGTCCTCGTGACGATCGTAGATCATCCGCACCGCCTTGCCGGCCTTGCGCGCGAGTAGTGCGGCGTGCAGCGCGATCACCGAGGGGTACTCCTCCTTCCCGCCGAAGCCGCCGCCGGTCTCAGCCTGGACCACGACCGCCTGCGCATCGGTCAACTGCAGGGACCGCTTGAGGGCGCGATGGATGTAAAACGGACACTGGCATGAGCCGTGCACCGTGACGCCGCCATCGGCCACGGGGACGGCGATCATGGCCTGGTTCTCGATGTAGAGCTGCTCCTGGTGTCCTACGCGGTAGGTGCCCTCGATCACGAGCTCCGCCTGGGCGAAGCCGGCCTCGAGGTCGCCCCGCCGGACCTCTATGTGCGAGAACTCCTCGGTCGAGTCGAGCGGGTCGAAGACGGCGGGCAGCCGCTCGGTCCGGACGCCCAGGTGACGCTTCGCGGCGCGCAGCGTCTCGCGATCGGCCGCCGCGATCAGGCACAGCGCCTCCGCCTGGTGGCGGATCTCCCCGCCGATCGGGACGAGGATCGGCTGGTCGTCCCGGATGAGGCTGACGACGTTGTCGCCGGGGATGTCGGCGGCGGTGACCAGGACCACCTGGCTCCAGTCGAACGCGTCGTCCAGATCGAACGCGAGCAGCGTGGCGTGCGGCTGGGTGGATCGGACCGTGGCGCCGTACCAGGCGCCGGGGAAGACCAGGTCGTCGGCGTACTTCGCCACGCCGGTAAGCTTTGCTGGCCCTTCGCGGCGGAGCGGGCCGCGCTGCGTGGCGCGCCCCGGTGTGCGGCTCCCGGGCGGGACCAGCAGGGGATCGGTCGCGAGGAGCTCCTGTGTCCCCGCGGGCAGGATGCGCGTCATGCGGCTCTCTCCTCCTGGGCGGACGATAACACCGATTCCGCGATCATTTGGCCTGCGAGATCTCGATCAGATGCCCGTCAGGATCGCGGAAGAAGGCACGCACCTCCCATTCTGATTCGACGGGGAGCGTCAAGAACTTCGCGCCACGGGAGCGCAGCTCGTCATAGGCAGCACGGCAATCAGCCACCCGCATCGTGAACGAGTGATCAACGTGGCCCGCGTCGTTGGTCACCCCGAAGCTGATCCCGGGCTTGTCGGGCGTCGGACCGCCTCCGGTGACGAGCAGGAGCCAGCTGCCGGCGAGGCGGAGGACGCAGGATGTGCCGCCGTACTCGCGGTACACCTCGGCGCCGACCACCTGATGCCAGAAGTCACGCGACCGACCGACGTCGGTCACCACCACAATCGTGGTCAGCTCCACCTCGGGCCCCGGAAACACGGTCACGGCCGACCGTGCCGGAGGGCGCGCCCGGGCAGCGCGCCGGTATGTATACCGCCGTCCATCACCAACTCGCCGTTGACCGCCACGTACTCGATCCCATCGGGAAACTGGCGTGGCTCCTCGTAGGTCGCATTAGAGCGGACCCGGGCAAAATCGAAGACGACGACGTCGGCGGCGAACCCGTTGCGGAGAAGCCCGCGATCGGTCAGTGCAAGGCGTGTCGCGGGAGCGCCCGTCATCTTGCGGACCGCCTCTTCAAGGGAGAGCAGCTGCTCGTCGCGCACGAACTGGCCCAGGATCCTGGGAAATGAGCCGTACGTTCGTGGGGACGGCTTCTCGCCAAGAAAGGTCGAGTCGGTGCCGACCATTCCGACCGGATGACGCACGAAGTGGGGGAGCGTCTCGCTCCACGGGCCGCTGGTCACCTGGGCCACGCCAAGGTTCTCGGCGAGCAGCAGGTCACAGATGACATCGACCGGGCCGTGGCCGGTCTCCTGCATCACGTCGGCGAGGGTGCAGCTCTCCCATCGCAGGTTCTGCGGCTGGGTGAACGCGCCGAGGCGCAGGTCCGCCCAGCCGGCGGCACTCGTGTAGGCGGCGCCGCGAGTCTCGAGCTCCACCCGCAGCTGGTCCCGAACGCCGCGGTCTGCGAGGCGCTCCCTGAGTGAACCGGGTCCTCCGGCCTGCACCCATTGCGGGAGCTGGATCAGGAGGCGGGTAGAGGCCCATTCGTACGGATAGGTATCGAAGGTGACGTCCATCCCCGACTCGCGGGCATCATCGACCAGCGCCAGCAACTGCTCTGGGCCGCCCGGATGGGTCTGGCGATGGTAGAAGTGGGTCAGGTGGACCGGCCCCTCTCCTCGCCGACCGATCTCGATCGCCTCGCGAAACGGATCCAGGAAGCGGTCGCCGAGGCCGTAGCGGACGTGGGTGTGATAGAAGCCGCCCGAGGCCCCTGCCTCGCCAGTGAGGGCTGCCAGCTCATCGGTCGAGGCATAGGAGCCGGGTGGGTAGTCGAGCCCACTCGAGAGCCCGAACGCACCCTCGGCCATCGCCTCGCGCAGCATGGCGCGCATGTCGGCGAGGCTCGCGTCGCCTGCCGGCGTGTCATCCCAGCCGATGGCGCCGATGCGCAGCGTGCTGTTCCCGATGACGACCGCGATGTTCACCGCCTGGCCGCGGTCGTAGCGGCCGATGTAACTCGCAACGCTGTCCCAGTCGTAAGCCACGTCCGGCCGTCCGTCGAGTCCTGCGTTGAGATCGACGAATGCGGCGAGATCCGCGGCGTCCGCGAACGGCGCGTACCCATTGCCGTCGACCCCGATCACCTCGGTTGTCACCCCTTGCCGCACCTTCGGCTCGTGGCGCGGCTCGGCCAGGATCACGAGCCCGCCGTGCGAGTGCAGGTCGATGAAGCCTGGCGCGACCACCATGCCCGTCGCGTCGATCGTCCGCCCAGACTGCGCCGGGCGCCAGTCTGCATCGCCGAGGTGCAGCCGACCATTGACGCTGGCCACCGTTCCCGGCCGAGCCGGGGCGCCGCTTCCATCCACGACGGAGCCGCCGGTGATCAGCAGGTCGACGACCTCCGGGCCGCTCACGCGCCGGCACTCCACGCCTGGAGCTCGACGATGTTGCCCTCGGGATCGGTCACATAGCACCAGGTGACGCGTCGCCCGTCGTCGGTCTGGACCGTGACGACCTCGCCGACGGCAGCTCCACCACCGTCGAGCACGGCCCGTTGGGCAGCGGGCACGTCATCGACCGCGAAGGCGATGTGCCCCCAGCCCGGTCGATTGGCGGCGGGCGGGATCGCCGGCTCCTCACGATCGTAGGCATAGATCTCGAGTGTCGGCCCATCCTCGCCGTGGCCGGGCAGGCGAAGGTGCACGCCGCGCAGCCCGGAGTCAGGGACACCGGTGCCCGCTTCCAGCGTCGGGCCGTGGTAGTCACGCTCCGGCGGAACGGGGACGCACCCGAACAGGTCGACGTAGAAGCCAGCCAGGCGGCGCCAGTCGCGAGCCACCAGGTTGGTATGCCCGTAACGCGCCTTCATCGGGGCCATGTGGCGCAGTCTAATAGCCCGATGAGCGGTGACCGATCCGTGGGCGCAGTGATCCTGGCGGCCGGCTCGTCGCGTCGCTATGGAAGCCCGAAGCAGCTTGTGGTGGTGGACGGCATGACGCTGCTCGAGCATGCGATCGAGACCGCCGCCATCGCCGGACTGGAGCCGGTCGCGGCGGTCGTGCCGGTCTGGCTATCGCGCCCGGCCGGCTACGACGACCCGCACCTGCGCTGGATCCGCAACGCCTTCCCGGAGCACGGCCTGAGCGTATCGCTGCGGCTCGGACTCGATGCGCTCGCCGGGGAGGTTGATGCCGCCCTGATCCTCCTCGGCGACCAGCCGCGCCTTCCGCCCGAGACGATCAGCAAACTTCTCGCGGCGCGCGGAGATCGGCCCGTCGTTGCATCGCTGGCAGGTGGCGTTCTCGCTCCACCGGTCCTCATCGAAGCGAGCCACTTTCACATCGCTGAGGAGCTCAGCGGCGACATCGGCCTTCGGCAGATGCTCCTCGACCACCGTGACCTGGTGCGCGCGGTGGACGTCGGCGCGCACCCGCCGGACATCGACGAGCCAGGCGACCTCGGCCGAGTAGTCGGCCCGTAGAATGCCGGCATGACCATCGAGCGGATCGCCAGCCCTGTCGTCGCGGAGGAGGAGCTCGCGCTCGAGTCCACGGTTCGCCCAAGGCGCCTCGACGAGTTCGCCGGCCAGGATCGCATCAAGGAGAATCTGGCGATCCTGATCGACGCGGCCCGTCACCGTGAAGAGTCGGTCGACCACATCCTCCTCTACGGCCCGCCAGGCCTGGGCAAGACGACCCTCGCCAACATCGTCGCCGCCGAGATGGGAGCGCAGATCAGGACCACCTCAGGGCCAGCGATCGAGCGAGCCGGAGACCTCGCCGCAGTTCTCACCGCCCTCAACAGGGGCGACGTCCTCTTCATCGACGAGATCCATCGACTGTCGCACGTGGTGGAGGAGATCCTGTATCCCGCGATGGAGGATTTCGCGCTGGACGTGGTGCTGGGCAAGGGGCCGGGAGCCCGGACGGTGCGCCTCCAGATCGAGGCGATCACCGTGATCGGGGCGACCACGCGAGTGGGAAGCATCACGGGGCCGCTGCGCGATCGCTTCGGCGTCACCCATCGGCTCGACTACTACAACGCCGATGACCTCGAGCGGATCCTGCGCCGTAGCGCCCACATCCTCGACGTGGCGCTCGAGCCTGCGGCGGCAACCATCATCGCGGGGCGGAGCCGCGGGACACCTCGCATCGCCAACCGCCTCCTCAAGCGCGCTCGTGACTTTGCACAGGTGAGGGGCGACGGCATCGTCACCGCCGCCCTGGCGACCGATGCGCTCGAGCTGCTCGAGATCGACGATCGCGGCCTCGACGCCCTGGACCGCCAGCTGCTGCGGGCGATCGCCGAGCATCACGGCGGGGGACCGGTGGGGCTCCAGACGATGGCCGCCACGATCAGCGAGCCAGTGGAGACGCTGGAGGACGTGATCGAGCCCTACCTGATGCAGATCGGCCTGCTGGCACGCACCTCCCGCGGACGGCAGCTCACCCCGAGCGCCTGGCTTCACCTGGGCCTGACTCCGCCAGCGGGGTCGGCTGAGCCGATGCCGGGGCTTTTCGACTAGACCGATGTCGCCCGAGCTCGGCCGCTTCCTGGTCGTGATCGGGGTCCTCTTGGTCGTTGTCGGCACCCTGGCCATCGCCGGGATCCGAATGCCGTTCGGGCGTCTGCCGGGCGACATCGCGATCACCGGCGAGCACGGCAGGCTCTTCATTCCGCTCGGCACGATGCTCGTCATTTCGGTCGTCCTGACGATGCTCTTCAGCCTTTTCACGCGGCGTTGAGCGGGCGGCCCGAGGGGCCCGCCTAGGCGTGCGGAAACGAGCCGCCGCGACGTCACAGCCGGAGTAGGATCGCCGCGGTCGCGCCCCCGGTCGCTCCGACCTGGGACGGACCCGCATGGACGGAGGGCAGGGATACCGTGGAGTCCTTCTTCAAGCTGAAAGAGCGGGGGACAGACTTCGGCACGGAGGTTCGGGCGGGCTTGACCACGTTCATGGTCATGGCCTACATCCTCTTCCTCAACGGCGCGATCCTGACAGCAGGTTTCGAGGCCACCGGCAACGCGAACCCGAACTGGGACCTCGCGACCATCGCTGCCGGGACGGCACTCGTGGCAGGGGTGATGACCATCGCGATGGGGCTCGTCGCGAACTACCCATTCGCCTTGGCCGCGGGGCTTGGCATCAACGCGATCGTCGCTTTCTCGCTGACCGGGCGCGGCCTCTCCGCTGCGGGCGCGATGGGCGTCATCGTCCTCGAGGGCCTGCTGGTCACCCTTTTCGTGGTGGTTGGCCTTCGGGAGGCGATCATGAATGCCGTCCCGGTCTCGCTGAAGCGAGCGATCGGCGTCGGCATCGGCCTCTTCATCCTCTTCATCGGGTTCGCCAACGGCGGCCTGATCAAGAGCAACTCGCCGGCCACCCTCGTGACGGTGTCGTTTCCCACGACTCCTGAGCAGTGGGTCTTCCTGGCGGGCCTGCTGATCACGGTCGTCCTGTACGTGATGCGGATCAAGGCCGCCCTGGTGATCAGCATCCTCGTCACGACGCTCATCGCGCTGGCAGCGGGAGTCGCCCATATCCCTGACTCCAGCAAGCTGATCGTCTCGCCTAGCTTCGCCACGCTCGGTCAGTTCGACATCTTCCAGGTCTTCAGCGCCCTGCCGATCGTGACGGCGCTGCTGGTGATCTTCGCCATCATGCTGACCGACTTCTTCGACACGATGGGCACGATCGCCGGCGTCGCCGCCGAAGCCGGGCTGGCCCGTGAGGACGGATCGGTTCCCGGCGTTGGGCGCGCCCTCCTGGTCGACTCGCTGGCAGCCGTCGCCGGCGGCGCGGCCGGCGTCAGCTCCAACACCACCTATATCGAGAGTGCAGCAGGCGTCGCGGACGGCGGACGCACGGGTCTGACGTCGGTCACCACCGGCATCCTCTTCCTGCTGGCGATCCTCCTCTCGCCAATCGCCCTGATCGTGCCGGCTCAGGCGACCGCACCGGCGCTGGTCCTGGTCGGCTATCTGATGTTCACCCTGATTAAGGACATCCCGGTCGGGGACGTCGAGGAGGGGCTCCCGGCGCTCCTGACGATGATCCTCATGCCGCTGACGTATGACATCACCGTCGGCATCGGCGCCGGCTTCATCAGCTGGGTGCTCATCAAGGTGGTGCGCGGCAAGAGCGCCGAGATCCACTGGCTGATGTGGGTCGTGGCGATCGCCTTCCTCGTCTTCTTTGCCCAGGACTGGATCACGAGCGTGATCGCGTAGCCCTGCACTTCCAACCACGATGGCGCCCGGCCGGGCAATCCGGCCGGGCGCTACGCTTTCCCGGCCCATGACACGACACCCCAATCAGCGGCTGCGGGTCGACGACTTCGATTACGACCTCCCCGCTGACGCGATCGCCCAGGTCCCGGCCGAGCCGCGCGACGCGGCACGATTGCTGGTGCTGGAGCCCCAAGCCTCAACCCCCGGCCGGCCGGCTCTGACGCAGCGGGTCTTTCGCGAGCTGAGTGACCTGCTGCGTCCCGGCGACCTGCTGGTCGTCAACAACTCTCGCGTGATCCCTGCCCGCCTGCCAGGCACACGACCGGGTGGTGGATCGGCGGAGATCCTCCTGCTGCGACCCATGTCGGGCCAGCCAGACCGCTGGGAAGCGCTCGTTCGCCCCTCCCGCCGTATCCCGTCGGGCTCCGTGCTGAGCCTCCGCAGCGGCGACCAGGTCGAGGTGGGGGAGCGACTCGCGGAGGGGACGAGGGCGGTGCGCTTCGCTCGCGACCCGTACGAGGTCATGGTTGATGCTGGCGAGACCCCGCTGCCGCCCTACATCACCGATCGCTCGTCCGCGGCCGATCGCTATCAGACCGTGTACGCGGACCCGCCGGGCTCGGCCGCAGCACCCACGGCCGGACTCCACTTCACGCCGGATCTGCTGCGGTCGCTCGAGGCGAGGGGCGTGGGACGGGCGCAGGTGACGCTGCATGTTGGCCTCGATACGTTTCGTCCACTCGAGGGCGAGTTCGTGGATGAGCATCGGATCCACCGCGAGTGGTACGAGATCCCCGCCGCGACCGCATCGGCTGTGGCCCAGGTTCGGAACGACGGGGGACGCGTGGTCGCGGTGGGGACGACCAGCGTGCGCGTGCTGGAGACGGTTGCCCGCGACCGGCTCACCGCAGGCTGGACGGACCTCTACATCACCCCGCCCCACGCGTTCCAGGCGGTCGATGCGCTGATCACCAATTTCCATCTGCCGCGCAGCTCGCTGCTCGTGCTGGCCGCTGCCTTCGTGCAGGACGGCATGCGCGACGCCACGCCGCTCGAGGCGAGGGACACGCTGGTGGCCGCCTACCGAGCAGCGCTCGAGGTGGGCTATCGGTTCTTCAGCTTCGGCGACGCGATGCTCATCGGCTAGGCTGACTGCCCGTGAGCTCGCCGACCTCTTTCACCTCGCGCCCGACCACGACCGGGCACGCCCGGCTCGGCGTGCTGACCACCCCGCATGGCGTGATCGAGACGCCCCAGTTCATGCCGGTCGGCACGCAGGCCACGGTCAAGGCGCTGACGCCCGGAGATCTTCACGCGGCCGAAGTCCAGGTCATCCTGGCGAACACGTACCACCTCTCGCTGCGGCCGGGGCACGAGCGGATCGCGCGGCTCGGCGGGCTCCATCGGTTCATGGGTTGGGATGGGCCGATTCTCACCGATTCCGGCGGCTTCCAGGTCTTCAGCCTCGCGCACCTCGGCAAGGTGGATGACGATGGGGTGACCTTCGCCAGCCACCTGGATGGCTCGCCGCAGCGGCTCACCCCGGAGCGGGCGATCGAGATCCAGGAGGCGCTCGGCAGCGACATCGCGATGGCCCTCGACCAGCTGGTCGATGCCACGCTGCCAGCGGAGGAGGTGAGCGCCGCGATGGACCGCACCCATCGCTGGGCGGAGCGCTGCCTCACTTCGCATTCACGCCCCGACCAGGCCCTTTTCGGGATCGTGCAGGGAGGCGTCGACGCAGCACTGCGACGCGCGAGTGTCGCGGCGATCGCGGGCCTGCCGTTCGACGGGATCGCCATCGGTGGCCTGTCGGTTGGGGAGAGCAAGGGGCAGATGACAGCAACGCTCGACGTCGTGGCCGAGGCGCTCGTCGACGATTCGCGTGTCCGCTACCTGATGGGCGTTGGCTCTCCGCCGGACTTCTTTACCGCCGTTGAGCGCGGGATCGATCTCTTCGACTGCGTCCTGCCGACCCGCGTGGCGCGCACCGGACAGCTCTGGACGAGCGTCGGGAAGCTGAACATGCGCAACGCCCGCTTCCTCGACGAGCCGGGGCCGCCCGATCCCGACTGCGGCTGTGAGACCTGCAGCAACCATTCGCGCGCCTACCTGGCGCACCTCTTCCGGGCCGATGAGCTGCTCGCCTATCGGCTCTCCTCGCTGCACAACGTCACCTATACTCAGGACCTCATGCGGCGTATCCGCACCGGCCTCGACGACGGGGCGTACGGAACGCTGCGAGAAGCTGTGATGGCCCAGTACGGGCGCTCTGACGAGGTCGGATAAGGCGTCGGTAACCGGCCGATAAGGCCACATCCGCCACGCTCCGAGCACCTTGACCGGCCCATATTGGGAGGTCAGCCAGATGGCCAAAGGCCGCGATCGACCGCGCCACCAGGAGAAGCGAAAGCCGAAGGAGAAGGCGCCGAAGATCCAGCCGGCATCGGCCTACGAGCAGCCGATGACGGTCGAGGTGATCAAGAAGAAGCGCAAGCCGCGCAGCGAACCCGGCCCGGAGGCTTGACCCAGGACAGCCGCCGGGAGTGAAGAGAGAAGGAGCCCACGCGATCATGGACGCCCCGGTGGCACAGGCCGAGACTCAGACCCCAACCCAGCGTAATGGCGAGCGCGGACGCGCCGTCGACGCCGCCATCGCGCAGATCGAGAAGCAGTTCGGCCGTGGGGCGATCATGCGTCTCGGCGACAAGGGCGCGAAGATGTCGGTGCAGGTCGTGCCGACCGGCTCGATCGCCCTCGACCTGGCGCTCGGGGTCGGCGGCGT
>JBDTYC010000022.1:0-12855 GCA_040005815.1 Chloroflexota bacterium | reverse complement strand
CCCGCGACGGCGCGGGTAGGAGAAGAGGCGCGCCTGCCGGCGAGCTAGCCGTGCGCGCAGCACCGGCAATGAACCTGCGCATTCGGCGTGCGATCGCGACTGATCTGCCGACGATGGTGGCCATCAAGCACGACGCTGGCGTGGCGGAATGGGGCCATATCCTGCCGCCGACGACAGTCGAGACCCTCCCCTTTCCGGACCGATGGGGGGCGGCCATCGAGGCTCCCGATCCACGCGTGCGGGTGCTGATCGTCGAGGCGGACGGCGAACGGGCGACGCGCCCGCTAGACCTGCTGCATCTGCTGGATCGGCCCCGAGAACTTCACTCCGGTGGCGTGGACCGGGCAATAACCGCTCGGATTCTTGGCCAGGTACTGCTGGTGGTAATCCTCGGCGAAGAAGAACTCCGGCGCGTCCATGATCTCGGTCGTGATGGCGCCGTAGCCGGCCTTGGTCAGCTCCGCCTGGTACATCGCGCGCGACGCCTCGGCGGCTGCCCGCTGCACATCGGTGTGGGGGTAGATGGCTGACCGGTACTGGGTCCCCGTGTCGTTGCCCTGGCGAAAGCCCTGCGTCGGGTCATGGTGCTCCCAGAAGACGCGCATCAGCTCCTCGAGGCTCACCTTCGCCGGGTCATACACGACCCGAACGCTCTCGGCGTGCCCCGTGCGGCCAGAGCAGACCTCGTTGTAGGTGGCGTTCGGGGTGAAGCCACCCTGGTACCCAACGGCGGTGACGATTACGCCGGGCACCTGCCAGAAGTCCTTCTCGGCGCCCCAGAAGCAGCCAAGCGCGAAGTCGATGATCTCGGAACCCTCGGGGTAGGGCCCCTTCAGTGGCTGTCCGTTGACGAAATGGCGCTCGGCGGTGGGGACGGGCTCGGTGCGGCCGCGGAGCGCGTCGGCCGGATCGGGCATGCGGGACTTGTGACCGAAGCTGAATACCATGCGACGAAGTCTAGGCGAGGTCCGGTACGTCCGCGTGAAGGGCCGATGAAGGTTCGCAAATCAGCGCCCCGTGGGAAAGGACTCCCCGTGGCCGGGGACCACCGTGTCGGCCTCGGCCAGGATCCGCGCCCGGCTCGCCTCGAGCGCTTCCTGGTCATCGGCCAGGGGATCGATCTCGGGCGTGCGGTCGGCGCGCCACCAGGCGTGGGTGCAGGCCACCACTCCGGCATCGGTCTCAACCAGGAGCGTTACATCCTCGGCGGTGTGGCCCGGGGTCATGATCAGCCGCGCATGCTCGCTGACCCGGTGGCCTTCGCCTCCGTGGTCAAGCCACTGGTCCCTGCGGTATCGCGCCCAGAAGTCGACCACCTCGGCGTTCGGGAAGAGCCCGACGTTAACGGTGTGGTCGGGGTGATGGTGCGTGATGACGACGTGCGTGACCCCTTCGGGCTCGACGCCGTGGCTGCGCAGCGGGGCAAGGATCAGCTTGCGGTCGGCGACCATGCCGGGATCGACCACGATCCGCGCGTCGCCGTCGAGGACCAAGCTGACGCTCCCGGCCACGCCGTCGTCCCGGACATACCCCGCGTGCAGCAGGTGGTGAGTCGCGGCCATCGGGCGGGCCTAGAGCGCCCGCATCCGGTTGTTCTTTGGGTTGTGCTCGACCTCGGCCAGGCCAAGGGCCTCGAGCAGTGGCGGCATGTACATGCCGAATCGCCCGCGGAGGCCCTTCTTCAGGCCATACCAGCCGCCGACCGGGTTACCGGGGGATCGGCCCCACGCCTCGACGGTCCCTTCAGCCGCCTCCTTCTGTTCGTCGGCGCTGCCGAGCGGCATCCAGTCGCGGTGGGCCTCCAGCATCGCGTGGAGATCCTCGATCGCCCGGATGTCGTAGCGAAGCTGGGTGGTGCCCACCTGGCACACGATGGCGGGCGGGTCGAGCGTATCGTCGCGGTACATCTCGTACGCCGACGTTCCGGTAGGGGTCTTGAGCTTCCACGGATCGGCCTTCGTGCCAGATCCGGACGCTCGGCTGTCGCTCTCGGACATCGGTCAGTCTCCTGCGGGGCCTCCGATTCTACCGTCGCCCCCGGCTTGCGTCGGGTCGCACGCTACCCTTGTCGGTGTGACCCCAGCTCACGCCGACCCACCACTGCCTCATCTCTCGTGGGGCACGAGCCGCTACCTGGATCTCCGCGGTGAGCGGGTGCACGTGGTCGAGCGTGGTGGGCGCGGGCCGCGGCTGCTGCTCCTCCACGGGTACGCGTCCAACGCACAGGCCTGGCGGGCCGTGGTCGACCGTCTCGACGGGCAGTTCCGGATGGCCGCGGTCGACCTGGTGGGTTTTGGCTGGAGCACGCGATATCCAACCGGGCCGCTGACCGGCGACGAATACGCGGAGCGGCTGGCGGGAGTCCTGGATGCGCTCGACTGGCCCAGCGCGCATGTCGCCGGCCAGTCATGGGGCGGGGGGCTCGCCCAGCGGCTTGCCGTCGCCCATCCGCACCGCGTCGAGCGAATGGTGCTGGTGGCGACGGTCGACGCGAGCCGAACCCTGTGGCTCGGCGCGGCCGGGCTGCGGCTCGGGATCCGATTCCCCTGGCTGGCCCGGATCGCCGTCCGGCGAGCCCAGCGCGTCGCCGCGCGTGCCGCGGGGGTCAGGGCCGGGGAGCTGGCACGCGGGTACGTGGACCCCCTCCGCCTGCCGGGCACAGGGGCCTTCCTCGATCGGTTCGTGGCCGAGCACGCCACCTCGTCCCACCTGGACCTTGGGCGCATCGCGGCGCCGACGCTGGTCATTGGTCCGATCGAGGACCGGGTCGTGCCGCCGGAGATCACGCGTTCGGTGGCCGCACGCATCCCAGGTGCCCGGTATGTGGCCCTGCCCGGCGCCGGGCATTCGGTCGCGGCCGAGGAGCCGGCGCTGATCGCGGGCCTGATCGCGGACTTCCTTGGCGAGGAGCCGCGCTAGGCTTGGGAACGATGGCGCTGCCACCCGAATCACACCGGCTGCGACCCGACCATCTGCCGACGCCGTTCAGCGCCGAACAGATTCGCGACGGCTGTCCGGCCGGCAGGACGATCCTGGTCCGCGAGGAGTCCGCCGGGGAGGAGCCGAGCTTCCGCCGGATCGTCTTCGCGAGGGTCGATGCCGAGTCGTCAGTGCAGGAGTTCCAGGCCGCCGATGCTGCGGGGGCTCCGCTCGGCGAGGCGAGCCCTCGCCAAGCGACCTGGCTCGACCTGCAGCGACACGCGTCCCAGCCGGCGGACGCGACGACAGTGGACGAGGTCCGCGTGTCGCTGCCGTTCGGTGACTTCGACTGCTGGCTCTACACGGTACATGCGCCCGAGGCCGAGCTCCGATTCTGGTTTGCGAAGGAGCTGCCAGGGATGCCGGTGCAGGTTGAGCAATGGGTCGACGGTGCGCCGATCGGCCGAACGGTGATGATCGACAACCGCCCGCAGCCCGGCGACGCCGGACCGCGGTGACGTTTGGGGAAGCCTTGTGGAAAAGGGCGAATCGGTCCCGAAAACTCGGGGATAAGTGGGGTTGCTGGTCGCGCTCGACGCAGGCTATTCTTTGGTCGTCCCGAAGGGGCAGCGATACTGGATCACGAGATTGCATCAAGCGTTCCGGTACTGATGTGGCGGTCTCGCACCGCGGCATTGGGCGCAGTTCCTTCGGGATATTTCGTTGCGCGGATCCGCGAGGGAGCTCCACGCTGAGCGACCCAGAGTGGGCGATCCAGCGAGACCCGCCGGTCCTGCTACCCGGGCGTCCGGTGCGAGTCAGCATCACCTACACGCCGGACCGAGATCTCGACGCGCGCGGCGTGCACGCCGCGCTCCGTTGCCGAGAGCTCTATCGATACAGCCGAACGGAAGGCAGCGGCAGCAGCGCCCACCGCGTGACCCGTACCGGCGTCGAGGAGCTGGCCCGGATCGACGTCCAGCTGGCGGGCGCCCAGCGCATCGTGCGCGGCCAGCCGGTCACGTGGAACTGCAGCTTCGATGTCCCCGGCCTTGGCCCGGCCACCTTCGAGGGCGACGCGCTGCGCTGTGACTGGACTCTCGAGGCGAACATCGACGTGCCGATGGGCATCGACCGTCGAATCGAGGAGACGGTCCACGTCGCCCAGCCGATGGCCCTGCTGCGGGCCGGGGTGATCGATACGGGGCAATTCGGCCTTTTCAAAGAGGTGCCTGTCAACCTCGATGCGCTTCCTGCCCAGATCCGCCTCGAGCCGGTCCCTATCTCGCTGCAATCGCCGTTCGAGGGCGCATTCACGGTTGAGATGGCGGGCAAGGGCGAGGTGCAGGAGGTCAGGCTCGAGCTCCGGATCGTGTCCACTGTCACGGTACGCGGCGGGCACCACGACGAGATCGTGGCGTGGCGAGGGATCCTCCAGGCTGGGCCGGGTCCCTTCGGTGGGCCGCTGGATGCGCACCCGTTCCGGGGCGACGCCATCGGTGCATGGCTGCCGACGATCGACCTGCCGCACGGCCGAGCGCGGGCCGAGTTCCACGTCATCCTGGCGCAGGCATGGGCCCCGGACATCCACTACGTCCGAGATGTGGCGGTCGCAACCACGACGGACCTCTAGGAGCCGATTCGCTCCAGGCTGAACGCCTCCACGTCCTCCGGCGAGGCGAGCACGAGGATCGGATCGAAGCCGTCGCCCGTCAATCGATCCAGCGAGTCGCGCATCCGTGCGTGCTGGCGCCGGATCGCGGGCGGCGGCAGGCGCCGGTCGATGCGAGACGCGTTCCGCTCCAGGCAGGTGGCAAGCGGCAGGTTGAAGGCGATCGCGGCGGCCGGGCGGCCGAGCTGGCGAGCGACCGCCAGTAGTCGTTCGCGCGCCCAGCCGTCGACGCTCGTGGCGTCGACCACGGTCAGCCGTCGCCGGGCGAGGCGCATGGCAAGCGCGGTATGCAGCAGCTCGAAGGCGGCATCGGTCGCCGTCTGGTCGGAGGCATCGTCCGCGACCATCGCTCGCAGCTCGTCAGAAGAGAGGACCTCCGTCGGCCCGAAGTGACGAGCGGCGAGGGTGCTCTTGCCAGAACCACTTGGCCCGACGAGGACGACCATCGCGTCGGCCGGGATGCGCAGGATCACAGCCCGTCGCTCCAGCGGGAGAGGGGAGCCAGCAGCTCGGCTCCCTCGCTCCGCACGTTATTGACCGCGGGCGAGACGGCATACGCGTCCAGGGACTCCGCCGGGGCGGGGCGCAGGAGCGATCGCAGCTCAGCGGGCGGGGTCGCCTCGTTGAGCCACGCGTCCCAGTCGGTCGCGTCGAGCACGACCGGCATGCGGTCGTGGATCCGTGCCACGAGCTCGTTCGGATCGGTGGTCAGGATCGAGCAGGTGTAGAGGCGCGCCGCGGTGTCGGGATTCCGCCAGATCGACCACAGCCCGGCGAATGCCAGCGGCTCACCATCGGTGCGCCGCACCGCGAAGGGATGTGAGCGGATCACGCGGCCGCTCACCGGGTCGCGCTCACGCCGCCATTCGTAGAAGGCATCGGCCGGAATGATGCAGCGGCGGCGGGCGTAGGCGGACCGGAAGGCGGGCGAGGTCTCGACCGTCTCGCTGCGGGCGTTGATCAGTCGCGCCGCACCCTTGGCGCTATCGGCGAAGAAGGGGACCATGCCCCAGCGAAAGGCATCGACCGTGCGCTCGCCGTGATGCTCGACCACGGCTGCGACCTCATCGGTCGGCGCCACGTTGAATCGGTCGCCGGGAACATCCGCCGCGGGGCGGGCATGGAAGATGCGCGCCAGCTCCTCGGCCGACCGCGGCTGCGCGAATCGACCGCACATCGTCCGGGGACGAGGGCGCGGGCCGCGAGGCTCAGGCCCCTGAGGCCGCGCACTCCTGGCACATGGCAGCGTCGGGGATCGGCGGCTGCGGCGAGCCGGTGGCACGCGGCAGGGTCCGACCGCAGATCGTCTGCTCCGGATCACGCTGCAGGTGGACCTTTGAGAACTGCCGGTCGGGGAGGCGCCAGGTCACGTAGCGTCGTTCGTTCGTCGTGGTCGTAGTCATCTCGATCCTGATAAACAGGGGACCGCGTGGGCCGCGGCGGGGGACGGCTATTGTGCCCGAAATCGGCCCCCAGGGCAAGGGCGGCCGGGCGGCGACGGCACGACGCAGCGCCGCGACGCGCGCCATGATGAGGGCATGACTCGGATCGGGATCCTCACCGGCGGCGGCGACGTGCCCGGTCTCAACTCCATCATCAAGAGCGTCGTCTACCGCGGCTGGGAGATCGGCTGGGAGACAATCGGGATCCGCCGGGGCTGGCGAGGTCTCACCCACCTGGGACCAGCCGGCGCATCCGACGCCGAGTTCGTGGTGCGCCTCAGTCGGGAGAGCACCCGCAACATCGACCGCACCGGCGGGACGATCCTCCACACCTCGCGAACCAACCCGGCGCGAATGAAGCCCGACAGCGTGCCGGAGACGCTCGACGCTGCCCGGCTCCCGGGAATGGAGACCGCCGAGGGTCGCTACGACCTGACCGCGGTCGTGCTCGAGAACATTGAGCGGCTGGGGATCACCCACCTGGTCGCCATCGGCGGCGACGACACCCTGGGCTATGCCGATCGCCTTTCGCACGAGGGCGTTCCGCTGGTGGCGATCCCCAAGACGATGGACAACGACGTGCAGGGGACCGAGTACTGCGTCGGCTTCTCGACGGCGGTGACACGCGCCAAGGAGCTGATCAACCGGCAGCGGACCACGCTCGGCAGCCACGAGCGGATCGGCGTCTTCCGCATCTTCGGACGGAACAGTGGGTACTCCGCCTGGTACGCCGCCTACGTAACGAGCACCCGCTGCGTCATCCCGGAGGCGCCGTTCGACCTGGATCGGCTGGCTTCGCTGCTGGCGGAGGACCGCGCCGCGAATCCGAGCCGCTACTCGCTGGTGATCGCGTCCGAGGGCGCAGCCTGGGCGGGCGGCACGCTGCAGGAGTACGGCGAGCCCGATGCCTATGGCCATCGCCGCCCGGTCGACGTCGGATCGGCCCTGGCGGAGGAGCTACGCAAGCGGACCGGGATCGAGACGGTCCACTCTGACCTGACCTACGACCTGCGCAGTGGCGATCCCGATGCGCTCGACCAGATGGTGGCGACGACGTTCGCCAATGTTGCCGTGGACCTCCTCGCCGCTGGCACGCACGGTCGGATGGTCGCGATTCGCGATGGCAAGTACTCGCACGCGCCACTGCCGGATCCCGCGCTCGGCCCTCGTCACGTTGACGTGGAGACGATGTACAGCACGGACCGCTTCAGGCCGCTGTACGGCAATCGTCTCGGAATGCCCCTCTTGCTCGGGCCATCGATCGAGCCCTGACCCGACTGCGGCGCGAGGCACCGCTCGTCTGCTCTTGGAGAAGATCGCGACGGCGATGCACAGCGAGGCCGCCTAGTCCGCGGAGGCGATCCGCGTGGCCCGCCGGGAGCGTTCGGCACAGGCGGCGACGAAGGACGCCCAGAGCCGCTCGAAGACCGGCGGCGACGACTCGGTCCGCTCGGGATGACACTGCACCCCGATCAGCCAGCGCTCGGGATCCGTGGACTCGACCCCTTCCACCAGCTCGCCGACGTGGGCGTGATCGGCTACCGCCGAGACCCGCAGCCCCGGCGCCAGGCGATCGGCAGTGATCGCCTGGTGGTGATAGCTGTTCACCTCGAGGTCGCCCGATTCGCCCAGGATCGTGGCAAGGCGTGAGCCATCGGCGAGGTCGAGCCGATGTCGCGTCACTGCGGGAGATGGGTACGCGGCGCTCTCGTGACCGTCGAGGTGCTGGACAAGTGAGCCGCCCGCGAAGACGTTGATCGCCTGCAGGCCGCGGCAGACGCCGAGGACCGGCACGCGCGACCCCATCGCGGCGCGGAAGGCCTCGTCCTCGAGTGCATCGCGCCCCGGCTCCGCCTCGTTGGCACCGGCCGGTGCCTCGCCGTAGCGGGCCGGGTCGATGTCGGCGCCACCGGAGAGGAGGAGCCCGTCCATCTCGGCGAATGCCGCCTCCCGGTCGGCCGTCGACGCCCGTTCGTCGAGGGGCAGCGGGATCGCCCCCGCCCGCTCGAGCGCCTCGAGGTATCGGCGGTTCTTGAGCTCAGCCACAGCGGGGTCGGAGCTCGCATACGGGTCGGCCAGGGTGACGAGGATGCGCGGCTGTTCCATGCCGGCATCCTACCCGCCCGGGTCGCCTCTTGACGTGCTAGGCCGGGGGCGCACATAGTACGCGCGACGATATAGCGGGCGGCGCTATATCGGTACGCGACCGATGGGAGGCGGCGTCCTGGGAACTGACAGATCCACCAGCGACCTCGGCCGATTCGCCGAGCCGGCGCTCCTCATCCTGGTGAGCCTGGCGGACGCGCCAAAGCACGGCTACGCGATCATGACCGACGTCAACGCCTTCGCGGCCAGCGCCATGGGTCCCGGGACGCTGTATGCGGCGCTCGCGCGCCTCGAGAGGCGTGGCCTGATCGAGCCGATGGGACCCGAGGATCGTCGCCGACCGTATCGGTTGACCGCAGCCGGCTCCGAGGCGCTCTCCACCCATCTCGCCGAGATGCGGCGGCTGGTGCGGGTCGGGCGCACCCGGCTCGGTACGGCGGACGGCTGACCATGGCGGCTCCCGCGACGGCGGTCGGCCTCGTCCTGCGGGCCTATCCGCGCCCGTGGCGCGAGCGTTACGGCGCGGAGATGGCGGCCCTCCTGGCCGAGCGACAGCCCGGCTGGAGGGACCTGCTGGACCTGGCACGCGGCGGGCTCGATGCGCGGCTGCATCGGTTGGTGAGGCCCCCGGCCCAGTTGGTCGCGGCGATGCCGCGCAGGGAGGTTGTGATGGCGGTCCCGATCCCACGGTCATACGGCGTGGTCGAGAAGCAGCCAATTGGTGAGATGAGCCGGCGGGCGTTCCTGGGCCGCATGCTCGCAGTGGGCGCAGGCATCCTGGCCCTGGAGTTCATCGGCGGCACGATTGCCTTCCTGTGGCCGCAGATCCGCTCCGGCCTGGGTGCCAGGTTCGCGGTCGGCACCCTGAAGGACATCGTCGCAAAGCAGGCCACCTTCGCAAACGGCTGGCCGTACGCGGTGGCAGCGGCCCGCTCGTTCCTGATCAATGTGCCGGCCGCCAGGGAGCTGGCGCTCGGCAACGACGCGTCCATCCCGAACCCGACCGCCGACCAGCTGCTCGCCCTCTACCGCAAGTGCCCGCACCTTGGCTGCCAGGTGCCCGGGCTCTGCGACGAGCTGAAGCGATTCACCTGCCGATGTCACGGCAGCACCTACAACATCCTCGGCGAGAAGCTCAAGGAGGGACCGGCGGCACGCGGCCTGGACCGCTTCGCGGTGGCGATCAACGCCGATGGCGTGGTGGTGATCGACACCTCGCAGTACACCTTCGGGGCGCTCGACCGGAAGGACGTGAAATTCCTCTCGTTCGTGGACGCCGCGCCATACGACCGCAAGTGCCAATAGCCGAAGGTGGCGACTAGATCACGTTCAGCTCGCGGTAGGGCTCGTGGCGGGCCACCCGCTCATAGCCCAGCGGCCGCACATCAATCGTCTCGTAGTCGCCGGTGGCGATCCATTCGCTGAGGGCGCGTCCCGCGGCCGGAGCCTGCTGCAGGCCGTGGCCGGAGAACCCGTTTGCGAACAGAAAGTTCGGCAGATCCGGGTGCGGACCAATGACGGCGTTGTGGTCGAGCGTGTTCACCTCGTAGTGGCCGGCCCAGGCATCGAGCAGGCGGATCGCCTCAAACGCCGGGACGCGATGAGCGATCGCCGGCCAGACGATCTTCTCGAACCACGACCGATCCACGTCGAGGTCGAATGTATCCGGGTCGGGCTGCTCACCGTGCGGCGACGAGCCAGCGATGTAGTTCGGTCCCTCGGGTCGGAAGTAGACCCCGGAGGTGTCAATCGTGAGCGGCGCACCGGCGAGCTTCGTTCGGCAGTCGAAGTGGAAGACCATCCGCTTGCGTGAGCTGACCGGCAGCTCCAGGCCGGCCATGGCGGCGATCCCAGCCGCTCGCGGCCCCGCCGCATTCACCACCCAGTCGGCGTTGATCCGGCGGCCGTCTGCGAGTCGCACGCCGGTGGCGCGGCCGCCGTCACGCTCGACCTCGACGACCTCGCCCGCGACCTCCTCGACGCCCAGCGAGCGTGCCTTGCGGCGGAACGCCTGGAGCAGGGCGTAGGCGTCGAACCAGCCCTCATCGGCCAGGCCCAGCGAGCCGCCCGCCAGGTCGTCGACCTTCATCCACGGGAAGCGCGCCTGCAGCTCCATGGGCGTCAGCAGCGCGACGTTGACGCCGTGCTCCCGCTGTACCGCATGGTTGCTCTCGAGGATCGGCAGGCCCGCGGTGCTGGCCAGGAAGAGGTAGCCGCCCTCCACGAAGTCCACCTCGGGCTCGGGCTCGCCCGCGACGCCGAGCCAGGCATCCAGGTGCTTGATCACCTCCACCCCGAAGCGGCTGATCTCGATGTTCAGCGGCGTGCTGAACTGGAGGCGGATCGAGGCCGCCGAGAGCGTCGTCGACGAGGTCTTGAAGGTCGAGTCGCGCTCGACCACGACCACCCGCCCATGCCAGTCCGTTCGTCGTCGCAGGAACGTCGCCACGGCGGTCCCCACGATCGCACCGCCGACGATGACGACATCGGCATGATCCGGCTTGGTCACGGGCCGATGCTAGCGTCTGCCATGCCCGGCCGGAGGCACGGCATCGTAGACTCGACGCTCATGGCCACCAAGCCGGTCATCCTGGCCGTCGATGACGATCTGCCCGTCCTGCGCGCCGTCGAGCGCGACCTCCGCGCGCGCTACGGGGAGCAGTACCGGATCGTGGCCGCCAACTCGGGCCACGACGCGCTGGAGGCCGTTCGCCAGCTGACCCTGCGTGGCAGCGCGGTCGCGCTCTTCATGGTCGACCAGCGGATGCCGCAGATGACCGGGATCGAGTTCCTGGCGCAGGCGGTGGAGCTCCAGGCCGACGCACGCCGCGTCCTCCTGACGGCCTACGCCGATACCGACGTCGCGATCAAGGCGATCAACGACATCCGCCTCGACCATTACATCCTGAAGCCGTGGGACCCGCCGGACGAGAAGCTCTACCCAATCCTCGACGACCTCCTCTCCGACTGGATCGCGACCTTCCGTCCCGCCTTCGAGGGGGTGCGCCTGCTGGCCGGCCGATGGGCGCCGGGCGGGCACCTGATCCGTGACTTCCTGACCCGCAACCAGGTCCCGTACGCGTGGCTCGACCCGACGGAGGACGCCGAGGGCCGCAAGCTGGCGGCGTCGCTCGGCGCGAGCGAGGAGCTCGATCCAGCCATCCCGATGGTCCTCTTCGCCGATGGATCGACCCTCCGCGACCCCTCCACCCGGCAGATCGCCGAGAAGGTCGGCCTCCAGACCCAGGCCGGCCTCCCGTTCTATGACGTCGTGATCGTGGGAGGTGGACCGGCCGGTCTGGCAGCCGCGGTGTACGCGTCGAGCGAGGGACTCAAGACGATCCTGGTGGAGTCGGAGGCGCCCGGCGGGCAGGCCGGCACAACCAGCCGGATCGAGAACTACCTCGGCTTCCCGGCAGGCCTCTCCGGTGGCGACCTCGCCCGCCGCGGGCTCGCTCAGGCCCGTCGACTTGGGGCCGAGATCCTCTCGCCCGACGAGGTGACCTCGATTCGGCGCGAGGATCCGTACCGCGTGGTCACGCTCGCCGCGGCCGGGGACGTCTCGTGCCAGACGGTGGTCGTGGCGACGGGGGTGAGCTACCGGCAGCTCGACGTACCGGGAGCCACGGAGCTGGCCGGCGCGGGGATCTACTACGGCGCCGCCACGACCGAGGCGGTCCTCTATCGCGACCAGGAGGTTGGGGTCGTCGGGGGCGGCAACTCGGCCGGGCAGGCGGCGGTCTACCTCTCGCGCTTCGCGAAGCGGGTGCTGCTCATGGTCCGCACGACGGCGCTCTCCGGGATGAGCCAGTACCTCGTCGACCAGATCGGCGCCTGCGCAAACATCGAGGTTCGGTTCGAGACGGCGATCACGGCCGCACACGGGGAGGGGCATCTCGCGTCGGTGAGCGCCAAGGGCCCAGGCGGCGACGAGGAGCTGCCCCTCGGCGCGATCTTCGTCTTCATTGGCCAGCAGCCGCGCACCGACTGGCTGGAGGGGATCGTCGTTCGCGACCCTGGCGGCTTCGTGCTCACGGGCGCGCAGCTGCTCGAGGACGGGAAGCGTCCCGCCGGCTGGAGCCTCGACCGGGACCCGTTCCTGCTCGAATCGAGCCTCCCCGGGGTCTTCGTGGCAGGGGACGTGCGACATCGGTCCGTCAAGCGAATCGCCAGCGCGGTGGGCGAGGGCGCCATGGCGGTGCAGTTCGTCCACCAGTACCTTTCCGGGCTATAGGCCGATGGCGTTGGACGCCCTGCGGGCAACACCGATCTTCGCGGAGGTGCCGGACGAGCATCTGATGCGGCTCGCGGCGCAGGCCATCCCGGTGTCGCTGCGCGAGGGCGAGTTCCTGATCAACGAGGGCGACCAGGCCGATGACATGTTCGTGGTCGTCTCCGGCGAGTTCGACGTGACGAAGCGCTCCGGGACGAGCGAGATTCCGCTGGCCCGGGTCGGTCCGGGTGCGATCCAGGGCGAGCTGGCGGCGCTGGAGCGTGGCCAGCGGACGGCATCGGTCCAGGCCGTCACGGACGCCGAGGTCCTGCGCATCCCGTACCTGGCCGTGCGCGACCTGCTTACAGGTGGCCCGGACGCCGCCCTCGGCATCATCCGCACCGTGATCGGGCGGCTGCGCGGGATGGAGGCCACGCTGCGCCAGCGGGAGAAGCTGGCAGGGCTGGGAACCCTGGCGGCCGGCCTGGCCCATGAGCTGAACA
>JBDTYC010000021.1:0-12858 GCA_040005815.1 Chloroflexota bacterium | reverse complement strand
GGGATGTTGTCGGAGGTGTCTCCCTTGAGCGCCTTGTAGTCGAGCATCTGGTCGGGGCGCAGCCCGTAGCGCTCCATGACACGGTCGTCGTCGTAGACGACGGTGTTGGCCACCCCCATCCGGGTCGTGAAGAGGCGGATGTGGTCGTTGACCAGTTGGAGGCCGTCCAGGTCGCCCGACACGATGTAGGTATCAACGTCCGCGGCAGCTGCCGCCAGGGCGAGGGTGCCGATGACGTCATCGGCCTCATACCCCTCCAGCTCACGGATCGGCATCCCCATCATCGTCACGATCTCGCGCACGATCGGAAACTGGGCGCGCAGGTCGTCGGGCATCGATGGCCGCCCGGCTTTGTATTCGGGGTACGCATCGAAGCGGAACTGCGGCTTGCCGAGGTCGAAGCTGACGATGGCGTAGTCCGGCTTGAGGTCCTGCATGCCGCGAAGCACGATGTTCAGGAAGCCGAAGATCCCCGTCACCAGCATCCCGTCGGAGGTCGTCAGGGGGGTCTGCATCATCGCGAAATAGGCCCGATACACGATGCTCGGTCCGTCGATGAGCATCAGGGTGGGGCGGCGATCGGCCATGATCGGAGTCTAGACCGGGTCGCCCAGCCTAGAATCCGCGCAGTGCCAAACGACGCCCCCAACGACCCCTACGCGGTGCTCGGGATCGCCCGCGATGCCACCCAGCAGCAGGTCGCCGGCGCCCATCGTCGCCTTGCGAAACGGTTCCATCCCGACCTGCATCCGGACGGCGAGACGGCGTCGCACATGCGCCAGGTCAACGAGGCGTGGCGGATCCTCTCGTCCAGCGCGCGACGAGCCGAGTACGACGCGGGTCACCCGACCGCCGGGACGCCGGGCAGCGGCCACTGGGCGGCGTCGCGCAGGCCGATTCGCCCCTCGCCGCCGACCACCACCCGCACCTGGGCGACGTGGCGCGCCACGGATGCCGAGACACGGGCCGCGCCGCGAACCATCCGCCAGCCGGGCGAGGTCCAGCTGCCACCGACGCGCCGGCCGACGCCGTTGGAAAGCGGTCCGCGCACCTTTCGTGACTCAGGCTGGGCGGCACTGATCGTCGCGGGCGTCTTCCTGGCGCTGCTGATGATCGCGGTGGTGGTGGGGAAGCTCGCCTAGCCGGCGCGGGGGGAGACGGTGAAGCGGAGGGCGGTCGCGACGACGAAGACGCCGGCGCCGGCAATGAGCAGGGTCAGCCACGGCTGCTGGTCCGACGAGTCTCGGTTCACGTGCTCCGTCGTATCGGACCCACTCGGCGACGCCTCAGGGCTGAACTGCGCAGTGGGTGGCTTGCTGGCGCTCGCGGAGTCGGTCGAGCCGCGGGTGTCGTCGGAGCTCGGTGTCGGCGACCCCTTGACGCCGGGCATGTATGCGTTGTCCGATGCGGTCGCCTCGCTCTCGGGAGCGCCGGCGCCCTGCAGGTTCTCACCGACGTTCTCGAATATGGCGCTGGCGGCCTGACCGAACAGGCCGCCCAGTGGACCTGTCGCCCCGATACCGACAGCCCCGACCAGCGCAATCGCGGCTCCCGCAGCCATGGCGGGGGCGGTGAGGCGGCGGAGCCAGCCGCCACCGGAGCCGACAGCGGGCGCGGGGACAGGTGGAATGAGGCGGAGCGGGCGGGACGGGACAAGGTCAGGAAGCCCGGCGAGGGCGCCGCGAAGGAAAGAGAGCTCGTCGACGAGCGGGCGACATCGATCGCAGGCGCTAAGGTGGGCAACGAGCCCAGCGTCAGCGGTGGCATCGGCATCGCCACCGGCATAGGCAGCGAGACGCTCGTCATCTGGATGCGGAAGGTTTTGCATGGTCATCGGTCCAGACGCCTCTCGCTGAGGAACAGTTCCCGGTGCTCGGCCATCAATTCGCGCAGCCGCAGGCGACCCCGATGGATGCGCGACTTGACAGTTCCGAGTGCGGACTGGGTGGCGTCGGCCACCTCACCGTAGTCCATTCCGTAAACGTCGCACAGCACGACGGCAGTGCGCTGGTCCTCGGGCAGCCGCCGGAGGGCGGCGTCCAGGTACCTATATAGCTCGGATCGGCCCGCCTCCGCCTCCGGATCGGCGGCCGAGCGGTCAGGGAGCTCGGCCTCGCCCTCCTCGGCGTCGGGTAGCGTTGTGGTCGGCTTCCGTTGGGCGCGCCGCAGGATGTCGTAGCTGGCGTTGGCGGTGATCCGCAGCAGCCACGAGCGGAAGAGGCCGCCGCGGTACTTGGCGATCGCGTCGTAGGCATGCACGAAGGCGTCCTGGGCCGCATCGGCGGCCTGGTCCGGATCCCCGAGCAGCCGCCAGGCGAGCCCGTAGCAGGCGGACTGGTAGTGCTCGATTAGCTGGGTGAATGCCGAGCGATCACCGTTCGCGGCACGCGCGATGACCGCCTCCTCGTTTGCGAGGGGCGCAGTGCGCGACGCAGGATTGACGGGATCGCGCGGGGGCATCAGCTCCTCAACTTCACGTGCGCCAGACCGATTCGATTGATCCGGATCGCTGGCTGGCTCGTATCCCGTTCCGACCTTACTTGCTGTGGAGTATCGCCGCGATGTCCAATCTGGAGCGTACGTCGGACTACTCTCAGACCCTCCGCTGCCGCCGATGCGTGGGCACTCGCCCCGGCGCCCGCGATAGCGAATGCGGGTTGGCGGCGAAGCTGATCATCGAGGGGCGGGCCCTCTGCTACGTGCATACGCCGGTCGCCTACCGCCGGGCACTCGCCTCGCCCCGCGGCGGACCGATCCGTTCATTCGCCAAGGGCGATCCCGCCTGACCCTGAGACATTGCGACGTCTGAACAATTCATTGATCAAAAATTGGTTGCATAGCGGCGCATTTGTTGTCACCTTTGCGTGCGGCGCCGAACCCGCTGCGCGCACGCCGACGTGCCGCCGGTTTCAAGCGGTGCGTAGAGGAGACCCAGTGCCGACCCATCCAATCCCTCGGCGCGGCCGAGGTGGCCCGCTGGCCGCCATTGGCCTGTTGCTGAGCAGCACCCTGGCATTCGCCCCGACCGTCGCTGCGGCGGGCCTGACGCTTACCACCCCGTACCCCTCGGTGGCGGTCGCCCCAGGCTCGAAGGTCGGCTTCGACATCGCGGTCGCAGGAACGGCCAACCAGCAGGTCGCGCTTGCGGTCGCGGGCGTACCGACCGATTGGACCGCCACCCTGCGGGGCGGCGGGTACGTGGTGAATGGCGTCCAGACCGATGCCGAGGGCAAGGCCACCGTCCACCTCGACCTCCAGGTTCCCGCTGCGGCAACCGACGGGTCGTCGACGGTCACCGTGACGGCGACGGCCGCTGGAACCAGCGCCGTGCTGCCGTTGACGCTCGACGTAAGCGCCGCCGCCGCCGGCGACGTGACCCTGAGCAGCGACTTCCCGTCGCTGCGAGGCGCCTCCGGCACGACCTTCACCTTCAACCTCACCCTGAAGAACCAGAGCGCTGAAGACCTCACCTTCGCGGTCACCGCCGTTGGCCCCGAGAGCTGGGAGGTGAATGCCACCCTCACCGGACAGACGCAGGCCGCCAGCGCCGTGGTCAAGGCGAGCGGCAACGCCGCGGTGTCGGTCTCCGCCAAGCCGCCAACCGATGTCGCACCGGACACCTATCCGATCAACGTGCGAGCAACCGTCGGAGACCGAACGATCGACGCGCAGCTCACCGTGGAGGTGACCGGCACCAATGCCATGACACTGACGACCCCGGATCAGCGGCTGAGCAATTCCGGCTCGGCCGGGGGTGCCATCACCCAGCAGCTGGTTGTCCGCAATGACGGGACACAGCCGCTGCAGCAGGTCGTCGTCAGCGCCACCGCCCCGACCGACTGGACCGTGACCTTCAGCCCCTCCGCCACGATCGCGACAGTCGACCCCAAAGGGGAGCAGACCATCACCGCCACGATCGTGCCGTCCAACGACGCGATCGCCGGCGACTACGTGGTCACATATCAGGCCTCGACCACCGGCGCCAACGGTACGGTCGACATCCGCATGACGATCGAGACCTCGCCGCTCTTCGGTTTCTTGGGCCTGGCGCTGATCGTCATCGTGCTATTCGGCCTGTGGTGGGTCTTCCAGAAGTACGGACGCCGGTGACGAGCAGCAGTGAGCCGCCGATCGTCGCGGCCGGGCTGACCAAGCGGTACGGCGACCTCGTCGCCGTAGACAGCCTCGACCTCGAGGTCCGTCGCGGGGAGATCTTCGGCCTGCTGGGGCAGAACGGAGCGGGCAAGACCACCACGATCTTGATGCTGCTCGGGCTGACCGAGCCATCCGGCGGGACGGCTCGCGTCATGGGGCTCGACCCGGCCCGCGACGCCCTGAGCGTCAAGCGCCAGGTCGGCTACCTGCCCGACAGCGTGGGCTTCTACGGAGATCTCACCGGACGCCAGAACCTGCGCTACACCGCGCGGCTCAATGGGCTGCGAGGGGTGGAGGCCGAGGGTCGGATCGACGAGGCGCTCGGCCAGGTCGGGCTGAGCGACCGCGCGGACGGGCGCGCCGACACCTACTCACGCGGCATGCTCCAGCGGCTTGGCATCGCCGATGCACTGATCAAGGACCCGGAGATCCTGATCCTGGACGAGCCGACGGCGGCAATCGACCCGATCGGCGTGGTGGAGATCCTCCAGCTCCTGCGCGACCTGGTCCGCGAGCGCGGCGTAACAGTCCTGCTGTCCAGCCACCTCCTGACCCAAGTCCAGTCCGTCTGCGACCGGGTTGGCATCTTCGCCGCGGGCCGCCTCATCGGCCTGGGGACAGTGGCGGAGCTGGCGGCGCACTTCGGCAACGACACCGGACAGGTCGAGGTCACCTTCGAAGGCGAGCAGGCGGCCGGCGCCGCAACGAAGCTCCGGCCCTTCCTGGAGGGGATCCCGCACGTCGAGCACGTCGACCCGGCAACGTCGGCCGGGCAGCCGTGGACCCTCCACGTCCGGCCCGCCAGCGCCGGCCGCCAGGTGCGCGAGGCCGTCCTCGCCGGGGCCGCAACGGACTCGCTTGGACTCACCGCCATTCGATCCGCCGAGCCCTCTCTCGACGACATCTATCGCGCCGCGTTGCACGAGGCCGGGCTTCATCGGGATGCGCCGGAAGTAGCCGAGCCGGTGGGGGCGGTCGCATGACTTCCGCGGACGTTGCCGTTCCGCCTCCGGCCAGGACCGTGCCGCGCAACGGCTGGCTGGTGGTTGCCGCCAAGGAGTTCGCCGACCACGTCCTGAGCGTCCGCTTCTTCGTCCTGCTGATCGTGGTCGGGCTCGCCGCCGGGATCCCCCTCTTCCTGGCAACGGAGCGGATTCACGAGCTGGCTTCGCAAGTCAGCGGTGCGCAGGCGGTCTTCCTTGCGCTGTTCATCATCGGTCCGCAGGACGTCTCGATCTTCGGGCTGGACGTGAGCGTGCAGGGCTTCATCGGGCTGGCCGCTCCGCTGCTGGGGATCGCCTTCGCCTTCGATGCAGTCAACGGGGAACGCTCGCAGGGGACTCTGCCGAGGCTCGTCGCCCAACCGATTCATCGCGACGACGTGATCAACGGCAAGTTCCTGGCATCGCTCGCGGCGATCACGCTCGTCCTGCTGTCGGTCGTCCTGCTGATCTCCGGGTTCGGGCTGCTTCGGCTTGGCATCGTGCCGGCCTGGTCCGAGGTGCTCCGTCTGACCGTCTGGTTCGTTGTGACGATCGCCTATGTCGCCGTGTGGCTCGCTTTCGGGCTGTTGCTGTCGGTGGTGGTGCACCGCGCCGCGACCGCCGCACTGATCGGCTTCGGGGTATGGATGGCGGTCGCCATGTTCGGCCGCTTCCTGCTGAACCTGATCCTGGGGGCGATCGCCCCGGTCAGCGACAGCACCGCCATCGACAAGGCGCTTGGCCTCTACCAGCTGCACGCCTTTGTGCTCAGGCTCCTGCCGACGACCCTCTATTCGGAGGCGTCATCGGTTCTCCTCAACCCCTCGCTGACCGGAACGAACACACCCGCCACGCTCGGCCAGCTGACGCAAGCCCAGCAGCAGATCCCGACCCTCCTGTCGCTCGATCAGAGCCTCTTGCTGGTCTGGCCACACGTCGTCGCGCTCGTAGCGCTGACGGTGATCTGCTTCGCGATCGGATACATCCAATTCATGCGCCAGGAAGTCCGCGCGTAGGCGTCGGGTACCATTCAACGCCCGCGCCGGAGTGGCGGAACTGGCAGACGCGTCGGTCTCAAACACCGATGAGCGCAAGCTCGTGTGAGTTCAAATCTCACCTCCGGCACCATCATTGGCAGCAAACTGACGCGGCGGATGCAGGCGGCGTCCGCTTCACCCGCCGATGGGCGAGTCGTGATCCTCGAGCAGCGGACGGTATTGGAACACATCGAGACACGACACTGGGGCGTGCGAGAGACCTGGCCGCTCACAACGCCATGGACATTTTGGCGTTCTCATATCACGAATATCGCGCGGCGAAGGACGACTTACTCGGCGCTCCTGCGACGTACCGCGCGATTCCAAAGTGTGAAGGCCAGCAGGAAAACGTAGGCGACGACGCCGGCGCGCACCGCTTGTCGTAGATCCTCCAATTCGGGGTCTCGGAATCGAGATTGCGTGATCTCGTCGTGATGCCCGACGAGGGCGTAGCATCGCACGAAGTCCGGGTTCGAATCCGAATCGGCATACTGCAGATTCCCCCCGACAAGGGCTGGTCCATTGGGTTTCCCTATCCCCGGATACCCATCAGCACAGTCGAACTGATGATTGGCGGGGCGCCCGCGGACGGTGGGAGCCCCGACCTCGCGCCACTGGCCAGGGATGGCCGCGGCGGATACGACCTCGACTGTGATCCCTCGGCTCGCCCATTGCCACCCGCCTACGGCAAGGCCGGCGAAAACGGCGAGGACAGCGAGCACGATGCCTATCGTGAGGCCAAGCCCACGCGGCTCGTGGCGCATTCCGCTCGGAACTGTGTGCGTCAACCAGCTCAGCCCTTAGGCAGGTGCCGCACGCGGCAGGCTCGCTCTCAGCTCGTCCACGATCCCCTCACTTGCTCGAGGGCATGCTCCACAGCCTAGATCGCACCCTGCCAAGAGGTGAACCGTCGTAGATCGGAAGTGTTGAGGCCGCCGATCCCTAGCGAATCGGGGGAGCGTCCTTGGCGGTCTTGACATTGGTGACAACCATGGCCGTCAGCGATCCCAGCAACAGAAGGCTGAAGAGGATGGTCGGGATAGGGTTCGATCCGGTGCCGCCCATTGAGGCGTCCGGGATGGTGCCTCCTCCCGACGTTCCGGTTCCGGCATCGACCGACTGTTCGCCACTCGCAGGTTGACTGTGGCTCCCGTCCTGGCAGATCTGTAGGTTGGCATCGGCCTGCGCATGGGAGTCATGATGGCTTGACCAGCGCACGTAGAGCTTCCAGCCGTCGCGCGGCGTCGTGAAGTTGTGGTCGCCGGCGGTGAGGAAGTCGACGGTGGTGGCGCCGGCGAAGGCCGAATCGAACGACCAGTCGATGCTGTAGTTGTCCTCGGGGCCCTGGAGGCTAATCTTCCAGGCGAGGTTATTCGCGTCCGGGGCGCACTCCGCGGTCAGCATCGGGCGGGCCCAGGCGAGCACGGAGCCCACTGTCGCCAAGGTCAGCGCAACGGCGGCCACGGGAGCGACGAGCTTTCTCACGATGGTTGTCTCCTCAAGTCGCGTATAGATCGAACGATGGATCTGATGATTCCAATCGCCGGAGCATAGGACTTTCGTCCTGGCTTGCACAGTACCCAGACCCGACAACCGGACCATCTTGTCAGGTTATGTGCGGTTGGGTGTGGAATACGTGGTGCTCTTGCGCACCGCGGTCGGCCACCCTCCGACGCGTAGGCGCCTTGGAGCGGTGTGTGTGTCGACCGTGGCCAGCACGATGCCAGGTGCGTCAGCCGCGTCGTGCGGGGACTTTCCGGTGTCCGACAGCCCAGAGACCTGCCCCTCGCGCATCAGGGGTATCGGCGGAGCGGCTTGCTTTCGCGCATTCGGGCGGTCCCCCCTTCGGCTAGGAAGAGGCGCACCAGACCGGCCAGACCCGTCGATTCGAGGTCGGCGCGCTCGGCGTCGGCCAAACGCCGGCTCGAGCGGCGCTTGAGAGCCTCGATGTACTGGATGGTTGCCGCGATCAGGGCTGCCATCGAGAGCAGTCTCGCCAGGATTAGCAGGTTCGCCTCTTCCATTACCCAGATTGTCGTGCGCCGCGTCGCGTGCTCAACGTGACGAAAGTCCACGGTGGGTACTGGGATTGACGAGCGAGTCGCGAAGATCGGTATTCAGCACGGGGTGGCGCCTACATCGGGTGGATGAGGAACCCCAGCGCGAACGAGATGAGCCCCATCGCCGCGGCGACGATGCTGTTGCGGCGGGTGAAGATCCGGCCCCCCCTCGTACGAGTGGTCACGAAACGGCCTCCCCTTTCTTTAGTGCGCTCCCTGAGGGGAGCTGCCCCACCACCGTAGGACAGAAGTACTGGTCCTGCCCAGTACCCACGCGGCAAGCGATGTGGGGAGCGGTGCAGTCAGGTGCGAAGGTGGTCAGTTCCGTCGTTGCGCGATTGCACCGGAATTCGGAGTCTGGCCGGGCCGCGAGGCGTGTCCTTGCTGGGTTCTCTTCGATGAAGCGCGCCCGCCATCGCCTCGTGGGCGCGCTAGCCGGGGCCGCCGTCGAGACTCGAGCCAAACATTTGGTAACCGCCTGCGTAGTCAATGAGTGCCGCCCGATAGTTCGCTTCAGTCGGAGGTATCCCGATGCGACGATCCCTCACCTTCGTCCGCTCGATGGCAATCGGCGCCACCCTGGGCGCCGGCTTGGCGCTCTCCCTTGCGGCGGGCACGCTGGCCACCGGCAACCGCGCCGATATCGGACAGCCTTCCGCCGAGTGTGGCGATAAAGGCGCCGAGCTCGAGCCCCATGGCTTCCTGACCGATGGGTTCGCACAAGCCGAGTCGGTGTATGCGGGCAGCGACGGGGCACGGTCGCTGCTGCATGCAGGCATCGAGCACGCCGTGTCGCAGTACGACATCGCCTCCGTGCACTTCACCTCGAGTCACTGAGGCTGACCCGAAGCCCGCCGCTCCCACAGTGGGAGGCGCGGCTTCCTTCATGAGGTTTGGCAGGGCTCCTCGGCTGGGCTAGCATCCGGCGCGGATGACCCGTTGCGGGGTCCTCCACCGGGCCGTCGGCGTTCTCACCGCCGGCGGCCACCTGCGTGCTAGGCTCTGGCCCGATGACCGGCGACTCCGTCGAATGCTTCAACTGCGGCCACGAGAACCCGTCGTGGGCGCAGGTCTGCCGATCATGCGGATACGCCATCCAGCCGACCGCATCCAGCTCAGGCGGCCCTCGTGGGCTCGTCCCGACCGATCAGGCATCACTCACCGCGATCGGTGGGGCGCTGGCGGCGATCGTGGGCGCCATCGTGCTGGGACTCATCCTCTCGGGCCTCATTCCGCCGGCTCCGAACGTCGCGGCCGAGACACCATCACCGACGCCCACGCCGAGCGCCAGCGCATCGGCCTCCGAGATTCCGAGCGCCACCGAAAGTGCCGCCGCTAGCGTCGCCGCGTCGCCGAGCCTGCCAGGGACCATCACCTTCGGAACCGGCTGGAACAACGACACGCTGCAGATCACCGGCGCCACGACCGGCTTCACGGCGGCCAGCTCGGGCTTTGCGCACGCCATCACCCTCGCCGATCCGATCGGGGTCGACCGGATCCAGGAGGAGGTCGTCCGCCTCGCCGCGGACGGCACCGAAACGGTGGTTCAGAGCCTCGCCGACGGCACGGTGCGCGTCGATGCCACGCGGACGACCGATGGCCTCAAGGCCACTGCGAGCATGGGGCAGCTCCTCGCCGCCTGGGGCAAGGGCACCATGGTCATGCGCATCTACCGCGCCGGCGAGCTCATTGCCGAGGGGACCTTCACCTTCTCGTAGGCCGCCCGTTCAGGCCGGCTCGCCGTCTCGTCCCGCGATCTCGCCCCAGGCATCGGCATACAGGCGTGCCCGGATCGGCAGGTAGCCTGGGTAGACGGTTCGCGCCGCGCTGACGACGCTCGACTCCAGGGTCACGACCGCGATCTGGTCGGTCGTCTCGACGAGCACCGTGCCACTGGGATCGACGGCGATGGACGGCCCGCCGATCAGGACCCCCGCCTCTGGATCCGGCCGGTTGACGGAGAGGACGTAGCTGCAACTGGTCAGTGCATTCGCCCGGAAGACGATCTTCCAGCGCTGGTACGTCTTCTCCTCGGTGGCGCGCGGGATGAGGATTGCGTGCGCACCCTGCGCTCCGAGCAGGTGCGAGCCCTCGGGACGATTGGTATCGCTGCAGATCTGGACCCCGAACGGCAGGCCGAAGGCATCGATTCGCTCGGGAGCGGCAACACCCGGCTCGTAGTGGCTCGTCTCCCAGAAGCCGGGCTCCTCGGGGAGGTGCAGCTTCTCGTAGGTGGCTACCAACGCACCCGACCGATCGAAGACCAGAACGCGGCTGGTCCTTCGGCCAGTCTCCGAGTCTCGATGGATGATCCCTCCCACGAGGCCGATCCCCGCCTCCCGCGCAGCCTCTGACTGCGCGGTGGCGCGCGGTCCGTCCATCGCCTCGGCGTCCTCGTCGGCTGCGTCCTTCGTTGCCGGGCGCCACGGGAGCAGGGGGAGCTCGGGCAGCACCGTGAGGTCCGCACCGCGCTGGACGCACTCGTCAAGCCGCTCAGCGAGGCGGCCGAGACCATCGGCTTGCCAAAAGACCTCCGAGACAAGAGCGACGGTGAGGCGGCCATCCTCACGAGCTGTCATGGGGTCGCCTCCCCCAGGAACTCGCGGACGAGGTTCTGGAAGTGGTAGACGCCGTTCTCACGCTTCGCCGAGAAGCGACCGGCGTCGTAGGAGCGCGAGCGGAGGCCGCGCTGCACCTGCTCACAGATGACGATGTCCTCCTGCTGGATCTCGTCGCTGAAGGCGATCGTCTGCTGCATCGACTCCCAGCCAGGGCCCGTGCCCGGATCGGCGAAGAACCACTCGAAGGTCGTGAGGGCGCGGTCCACGCCAAGCGGCAGGATCACGTTCGACGACATGTTGTCCTGGTAGATGTTGAACATCGTGTTCGGGAAGAGCCAGTAGTAGAGGGCTGAATCCTCACTCCCTGGCTGTCGGAGGTAGCGACGGTCGACGCCGATCTCCTCGCCGGGCCCGAGCTCCCGGATCGGCGCGTGCTGCTTCGAGTAGTAGCGGAACTCCTCCACGCGGTAGGCGTCGTAGTCGAGCTCCCTGAAGAGCTGCGGGTGGGCGATTGGCAGGTGGTAGCCCTCCAGGTAGTTGTCGACGTACACCTTCCAGTTGCACTCGATCAGGTACTCGCGCCGCTCGACGAGGCGCATCCGCTCGACGTCATAGCCGGCGGCCGCGACTTCGGCCGGAATCGCGCCCAGCACCTCGGCGAGCGGCGGGGCGGAGTCCGAGAGGCAGACGAAGATGAAGGGGCCCCATCGGTCGACGCGAACTGGCATCAGGCCGAAGTCCTCCTTGCGAAAGTCCTCGGTCTCCTCCATCTCCGGGCATGCTCGGAGGGTACCGTCGAGGCCGTACGTCCAGCCGTGATACCGGCACTGCAGTGACTTGCGGTTGCCACGCGTGAGGGCAACCTGCCCGGCCCGATGGCGGCACACGTTATAGAACGCTCGCAGCTGACCGTCGAGCCCATGGGTAATCACGATCGGCTCGTCCAGGACCGTCACCGGGATGAAGTCGCCGATGCGCTGGAGCTCCTCACTTCGTGCCACCAGCTGCCAGGTCGAGCCGAAGACCAGCTCCTTCTCACGGTCGAGCACGGAGGCGTCGGTGTAGAAGCTCGACGCCAGGGTCGATGCACGCGCGAGCGGGACGGGCTGGGTGGTCAACGCACCGATCCTAGCAGCGCCCGACGAACCCGAGAACGCTCGACTTCCGCCCGGCCAGCGGGTAGGCTACGGCGAAATCCAAGCGCCGCACCACTCTGGAGGAGTCACATGCCAGTCTTCGCACGGAAGGCCGCCAGCGGCCTCGTCGCGGCGCTGCTCTTGCTCGCCGCCTGTCAGAACGCCAGCAACAGCCCCAGCCCGTCGATGGGCGCGCACGAATCGATGGGGCCAAGCCAGTCCGAGGCGGCGGTCAGCTCGCCGGTCGCGACCGTGCCCAGCGATCAGCTCGCCTTCGAGGGAATCCTGACCACGTGCATCGACATCCCCTATCCACCCCAGGAATTCTTCGACGAGCAGGGCAATCCGACCGGTGCCGATCCAGACATCGCCAACGAGATTGCCAAGCGCCTCGGCCTAGAGTCGAGGATCGAGAACTCGGTCTTCAGCACGATCATCGAAGCGGTCACCAGCGGAAAATGCGACATCATCATCTCCGCTCAGAACATCACGACTGATCGCCTGGGCCAGGTCAACATGATTCCGTACTTCCAGGCCGGACAGGCCTTCGTCGTTGCAAAGGGCAATCCTGCCGGGATCCATGAAGAGCTCGACCTGTGCGGCAAGAAGGCCGCCGCAGAGACGGGCACGACCGAGGTCGACTACGTCAACGGCACTGGTGACTACGAGGGCGCCGGCCTGAACAAGAAGTGCGCCGACGCCAGCAAGGCAGCGGTCGACATGCAGCAATTCGAGAAGGACACCGACGCACTCCTGGCGCTTTCGAGCGGGACCGTTGACGCGTACTTCGCCGACTCCCCCGTGGCCGGCTACTACACCGCCCAGCAGCCCGACCAGTTCGAGCTCTCCGGCGTGACGGTCGAGATCGCGCAGGAAGGGATCAGCGTCCCCAAGGACAAGGCTGAGCTCGCGGCGGGCGTCCTCGC
>JBDTYC010000020.1:0-13724 GCA_040005815.1 Chloroflexota bacterium | reverse complement strand
AGGTGGCGCAGCTGGTCCCCATGTTCAGCCAAGTGGTCGCGCTTCTCGAGCATCGTGGCGCCCGGCACGTCGTGGACGCCACCGAGGATGACCCGCCCTGGCTCCCCGCCGGCATGGGCGTCGACGGCGGTAATGGTCGGGCCCAGGCGCATGTCACGCAGCCTATCAGGCGCGACCCATCAGACCGGGAGCCGTAGCCAGAAGCGGGCCCCGCCGTCTGCGCGATTCTCGACCCCGATCTCTCCCCCATGGGCCTCTGCGGCTGCCCGCGCCGTGGGCAGCCCCAGACCGGCGCCGGCGCCGGTCGCCGCCGCGCCGCGCTGGAACGGCTCGAAAATGAGCTCCCGCTCCAGTGGCGCAACGCCGGGTCCACGGTCGAGCACTTCGATCATCAGGTCTTCCCCGTCATCGGCCCGCTGCACCCGTGCGACGATATCGACACTGGAGCCTCGGGGCGAATGTGAGATCGCGTTGGCGACGAGGTTGCTGATGGCCTGCTCGGCGCGGACGCGATCCACTGCGACGACCGTGTCGCCTGTATCCGCGGTCAAATCGACCCCGGCCTCTCGAGCAAGCGGCTCCATGCGGCGGAGGACGCTCTCCGCCAACTCACCGATCGCGATCGGTGCCCGCAACAGCGGCCGTCCCGTTGCCTCGGCGGCCACCAGTTCGAGCAGATCGTCGCCAAGCTTTGCCAGTCGCGCGGCATCTGCGCGTGCTGCCAGCAGCGCTGTTCGCAGTTCGTCTGGGGTGACGCGGGCGTCGTCGGCAAGCTCGAGCTCAGCCTGGAGCGCGGCCAGCGGCGTCCTGAGATCATGCGAGGCGGCCGCCAGGAAGGAACGATGACGCCGCACACTGTCCGCCACCCGGTCCAGCATGCTGTTCAGCGTTCGCGCCAGGACACCAAGCTCATCGAGTGGCCCACGCTCATGCAAACGTTTATCCAGATCGGCCTCTGAAATTGCAGCGGCCTCGGCTGTCATGGTCGCCACTGGGGCCAGGGCACGGCCGGCCAGGAACCAGCCACCGAGGCCGGAGAGCAGCGCCGCGACCACTCCAACCAGGCCCAACAGCCCGGCAAGGGCCGCCTGCGCCGAAGCCACTGGTTCCAGTCCGGCTCCAGCAACCAGTCCGAGCCCGGTCGGGGTGCGCTCGCTGCGGACAATGAATGCATGGCCGCCGATGGTCGTCGCCCCGCCGGTGGTGGGCATCGCGGTCAGGGCGGGGGCTCCCACGCTTGCCTCAAGCCTCGCACCATCCGCCGAAAAGAGGATGATCCAGACGCCGGCCGTATCGTCGTCGCCTTCCTGCAATCCCGTCTGTTGGTCGTTTTCCAGCGCGGAGGCAACGGCGGCGATGCGCAGTTCCACGCGCTGCCCTAGCTCGGAGCGCAGGACCTCCCCGAGCTGGAACCAGATGACCGTGCCGACGACCGCGAGCGTGATCGCAACTGCCGCCGCGTAGGTCAGCGAGAGCCGCGCTCGGATCGTCATCCAGGATGCCGCAGCACATACCCTGCGCCGCGGATTGTCTCGATCCGCGGACGGTCGGGTCCCTTCGCGAGCTGCTCGCGGAGCGTCCGCACATAGACATCGATGATGCGGGGCGAGCCGTCAAAGGCCCAGTCCCAGAGCTGCTCGAGGATCGCCGAGCGGCTGAGGACTGCGTCGGGGTGTCGCATGAAGAGCTCGAGAAGTGAAAACTCGCGGGCGGTGAGAACCATCGGGCGGTCGGCGGCGGTGGCACGGTGGGCGACCGGATCGAGCGTTAGATCTCCGAGGACCAGTTGCACTGGTCGCTCGACTGCGCCCCGCCGCCCGAGAGCGCGCAACCTCGCAAGCAGTTCGGCAAACGCAAACGGCTTCACCAGGTAATCGTCGCCGCCGGCATCCAGCCCCCGCACGCGGTCTGCGACGGATCCGCGCGCCGTCAGGAACAGGACCGGCGCCCAGTGCCCGGTGGTTCGCAATTCCGCGCACAGTGAATATCCGTCACCGTCTGGGAGAGACACATCGAAGATCATGGCGTCATAGTTGGATTCGGTTGCCATCCAGCGCCCATCCTCGACGGTGGCGGCGTGGTCGACGGGATACCCCTCGCGCCGGAGGCCGCGCAGCAGGACCGCGCTCAGTCGGACGTCATCCTCCAGGAGCAGGATCTTCACCGTAGTTCCATCGCCGCCATGCTCCCATCATCTGCGCCGATATGTGAACCGCAGATGAGTCGACCATTCCGATGCATTCACCGAGGGTTCACATACCCGGGTGCATGCTCGCTCCAGAGTCCGGTAAGAGTCGGGCCAAACGAGGAAACAGCCATGAATCTAAATCGATTGCGAGGCCCGCTGGTGGCCGCCATCAGCACCCTCCTGCTCGCCGGAGGCAGCGTGGCTATCGCCGCTGATCCGTCCAGCCCGCCACAGAAAACAAGTTCTACGGCCGACGAGCCGGGAGCCGCCGGCGCGGATCTCGACAACATCGAATTCGAGGACGCGAGCGGCGCAGATGATCTTGCCGAGGCCGAGGCGGCCGGTCCGGACACCGATAACGTCCAGGACGAGAGCGGCGCGCAGGACGAAAGCGGAGCGCCTGACTGACGCCGATGACGTAGCCCGGGCTCTCCCCGATGAGCCATCGGTTGGCAGCAAGCCAGCAGGTGGCTCTTTCGTTACCCCGGGGCGGAAAGCGTCCAGCAGGGACATCCTCCATAGTGACCGTCTCGTGGCAAGCCTCCTCCGCACCCGCTCAACGGCGCACGAGCTGCTCGACGCAGAGCAGCTGGACCTCTTCGAGCTACGCAAGAACCTGCGCGAGATGGCGATGCTCAATCGCCTGCCGGGCGGGATCGGCGACAGCGTGCGAGCCGTCGAATGGCTGCTGGGCGAGCAGACTGAGGCGACGGTCCTCGACGTCGGGACCGGCTCGGGTGACTTCGTCCTTAGGCTTCTGCGCCGGCGACAGGTGGAGGTCATCGCCAGCGACCTGCGGCCGGAGGTTTTCGAGATCGCGGCTCGTAACCTGGCCGGTACCAACAACGTGTCCCTCGTTCTGGCCGATGCGCGCTCAATCCCGCTGGCCGATCGCGAGGTCGACGTGGCGCACGCCTCGCTGCTGATGCACCACTTCGATCCCAACGACGCGATCGCCGCCCTGGCCGAGATGCGCCGGGTCTCCCGGCTGGGGGTCGTCATCAACGACCTCCGTCGGGGCCTGTTCCCCTTCGCGATGACGGCCGCCGCGGTGCTCGCCCTCAGCCGCGCCGCCTACACGCGACACGACGGGGTCCTCTCGGCGCGCCGCGCGTACACGCTGGCCGAGCTCGACACCCTGGCGGCGAAGGCCGGATTGAAGCGCGTCCGACGGAGCGCGCGGTTCTGGCCACGCGTCACGACGGTGTACCGATGACGGCCGCTCCGCTCGAGTGCGACGTCCTCGTGGTTGGGGCGGGGCCTGCCGGCTCGGCAGCGGCGGCTGCGCTGGCCGGGAAGGGCCGCGACGTCCTGATGGTGGAGGCCCACGCCCACCCCAGGGCGAAGGCTTGCGCCGAGTACGTCAGCCCGCGGCTCCTCGAGGAGCTGCGCCTGGTCGGCCTTGCCGACGCGGCCTGGCAAGCCGATGCCCTGGCGCTCGACGGCATGCGCGTGATTCGCGGCGACGATGCCGTAGACATTCGATACCGCGACGAGCGCGGGGAGCGCCAGGCCTGGGGCCTGGAACGGACCAGGTTCGACGCGACCCTGGCGGCGCATGCGGTCGCGAGTGGGGCACGACTGCTGGAGCACACCTCGTTCGTGGACGTGAGGTGGAGCGGTGGCGTGGGCGGCATCGGCAGTCGCGTCGTGCGGGCGATACTGCGCACGCCCGAGGGCAAGCGCGACGTTCGCTGCCGCTGGCTGATCGGCGCCGACGGAGCACGTTCCCGTGTCACCCAGCGAATCTCCGTTGAACGCAGCGTCGGGATGCCGCGGCGGCTCGGCCTGGTGGCTCATTACGAGGGCGTCCCCGAACTGGTCAAGCACGGCGAGATGCACGTCGGCCCCGGCTGGTACGTCGGGCTCGCCCCGTTGGCCGGCAACCGGCTCAACGTCGGCATGGCCTTGCCCCTGAACGGCGACCGCCGCTCGGCGGAGGAGCGTTTCGCCGCCGCCATCGAGGGGATCCCGGCCGTTGCAGTGCGGCTGAAGGGCCGCGCGCGGCTGACCCCGATCATCGGCGCTTCACCGATCGGCCATCGGGTGCGTCGGGCGGCTGGTCCGGGCTGGATGCTCATTGGCGACGCTGCGGGCTTCATCGACCCGTTCACCGGCGAGGGCATCTACCGCGCGCTGCGATCGGCGCGTGCCGCCGCTGAGTCGCTCGGAGACCTGGACGACGGCGCCTCGGCACGTTACCTGACGGCGCGCCGCAAGGCTTTCGCCGCCAAGGACGCGCTCACCTGGCTGGTCCAGGGGATGCTCGCCTCGCCGCCACTGATGGGCTACGCATTGCGTCGCCTCGCCTCCCGACCTGAGACCGCCGAGCGCCTCGGCAGTGCCCTGGGCGACTGTCGCCCGGCGAGCGACGCCCTCTCGCCACGCTTCCTGGCGCAAGTGCTTCGACCGTGAAGAGCAGGGTCCAGGTCCAGATCGACGCACCGCTGGAGCGGATCTTCCCGCTGGCGGCCGAGGTGGAGCACTGGCCGGAACGACTCCCGCATTACCGCTACGTCCGTCGCCTCCCCACCGAGGACGGGGAGCGACGCTTCGCGATGGGCGCCCGCCGCGGCCCGATCCCGGTGCGCTGGGAGGCGACCCAGCGCCCGCTCCCCGAGGAGCGACGGATCGAGTTCACCCACACCGGCGGCGTGACCCGTGGCATGGAGGTCGCCTGGCATTTCGAGCCGCATGGCGATGGCTGGGAAGTGAGCATCGAACACGAGCTGGACCTGGGATGGCCATTGATCGGCGAAGCGGCGGCCGAGCGTGTGATTGGTCCGCAGTTCGTGGAGGCGATCGCGCGGCGCACCCTGCGTCGCGTGAAGGCCCTGGCGGAGATGGGGTCGTGAGACGCGTGGCGGTCACTGGGATCGGGGCCATCACCCCCATCGGTTCGGGGTCGGAGGGGCTGTGGGCCGGGGTGCTGGCCAACCGCTCGGCGGTGCAGGCGATTGACCGCTTCGACGCGTCGCCCTTCCCGTCGCGTATCGCCGCCCAGATCAACGACTTCGTGCCCACCGACCACCTCGATGTGAAGCGGGCACGGCGGCTCGACCGGTTCAGCCAGCTCTCCGTAGCCGCTGCGCGGATGGCGATCGGGCAGTCCTGCCTCTCGGACGCCGACCGGTCCGACGGGCGCACCGGGGTCTGGATCGGCTCGGCTCTGGGTGGCGTCGCCTTTGGCGAGGAGCAGCACGCGGCCTACGTTCTCGGTGGGGTCCGAGCGGTGGCGCCCACGCTGGCGACCGCCGTCTTTGGGGGCGCGGGGGCGAGCAACGTGGCGATCGACCTGGGCAGTCGCGGACCGGCGGTCGGCAACGCGAACTCGTGCGCGTCGGGGGCGATGGCCATAGGGGAGGCCTTCCACGCCATTCGCGCGGGAATCGTCGACGCGGCGCTGGCTGGCGGGGCGGAGGCTCCCCTGGCGCCGCTCACATTCGGCGCCTTTGCCATGATCCGCGTCCTGTCGCAGCGCAACGATGACCCTGCGACGGCCTCGCGACCGTTCGACCGCGACCGCGACGGTTTCGTGATGAGCGAGGGATCGGCAGTCCTCGTGCTGGAGGCATGGGAGTTGGCAGAGCGGCGTGGCGCGACGATCCTGGGCGAGGTCGCCGGGTTCGGAGCGTCGACCGACGCCTACCACCTCACCGCGCCGCTTCCATCCGGCGAGGCGGCAGCCGCCGCGATCACCACCGCCCTCGCTGATGCGGGCGTCACGGCCGGGGAGATCGGCTACGTGAACGCCCACGCCTCCAGCACCCAGCTCAATGAGCTGGCAGAGGCCAAGGCCATCCACCTTGCGCTGGGGGAGCGGGCCGCACGAGTCCCCGTCTCGGGAACGAAGGGGCTGTACGGCCATGCCCTTGGGGCGAGCGGGGCGATTGAGGCGGCGATCACCGTGATGGCCCTGCGCCACGGGCTGTTGCCCGGCACCTGCAACCTCGTCTACCTCGACGAGCGGTGCGAGCTGAACGTCCTCCGCGAGCCGCTCGCAGCCCGACCGGGCACCGCCCTCTCGACCTCGTTCGGCTTCGGCGGCATGAACGCCGCGCTCGTGGTTCGCGCGGCCTAGGCCATCTATCCTTCGCGAACCATGGTCGATCTGCCGAGCTTTACCCACACCGTTGTCATCGGCGCCGGCCAGGCCGGGCTGATCATGAGCCACCACCTTCGGCAATCCGGCCGCGAGCACGTCATCCTCGACCGTCGCGAGCAGCTCGGCGGCGGCTGGCAGGACCGCTGGGACGCCTTCCAGCTGGTGAGCCCCAACTTCGGCACCAGTCTCCCTGGATTTGCGTACGCCGGGAGCGATCCGGATGGCTACATGACCCGGGACGAGATCGCAGGGCGGATCGCCGCCTATGCGGGCGTGATCGACGCTCCCGTGGTTCTCGGCACTGCCGTCACGCGGCTCGGCCTCGACCCCAACCGGTCCGGCAGATTCCTCGTCGAGACGAGTCGGGGACCGGTCCGGGCGGAGGAGGTGGTGGTAGCGACCGGCGCGTTCCAGATGCCGCGCATCCCTGCGAACGCCCTCCATCCGGCCGTCCACCAGCTCCATGCGCATGACTACCGGAATGAGCGACAGCTGCCGCCCGGCGGCGTGCTGCTCGTCGGATCCGGACAGACGGGGGTCCAGCTGGCCGAGGAGCTTCACGAGGCGGGACGTCAGGTCACTATCTCCGTCGGCCATTGCGGACGGGTTCCGCGCCGGTACCGGGACCGCGACTTCTTCTGGTGGCTGCGCAGCCTGGTCCTCGATGGGCCGCGCGTCGGGGCCGAGCTCTCCAACGTCGAGGATCTCCCCGATCCGCGCGCGAAGTTCGCCTGCAACCCGCACCTATCCGGCCACGGCGGCGGGCACGATACGAACCTCCGGCTCTTCGCTGCGGAGGGGATACGGCTGGTTGGGCGGTTCGATCGGGCAGATGCGCACCGGGCGAGCTTCGCGGGGGACCTCGGCTCGAACCTGGCCTTCGCCGATGCCTTTTTCGATGAGGGCCTGAAGAAGCTGTTCGATCAATTCACGGAGCGCGCGGGGCTCGACCTCCCGCCGGACGACCGCGTCCCGTTCGAGCTCGACGTGCCCGAGGTCACCGAGCTCGATCTGCAGGCAGAGGGCATCTCGACTGTCCTGTGGACGACCGGCTACGCGCCCGACTACGGCTGGTTGGATCTGCCCGTGCTGAACGAGCTCGGGGTGCCGCGTCACGTGCGCGGTGTCAGCGAGGTGCCGGGCCTGACCTTCCTTGGGCTGCTGTGGCAGCGCAACCAGGCCTCGGCGAATTTCGTGGGGGTTGCCGCCGATGCCGCCAACCTCGCTGCGCGGTGGGATAGCTGATCGGGTGGCGGAGCTCGCCGAGCTGCTCGACGCCGCCGAGGCACTGGCTGCCCGCGGAAGGCCCATGGCGTTGGCAACCGTGGTGGCGACCCGCGGCTCGACCTATCGGCGGGCTGGTGCCCGGCTTCTGATCCCGGCCGAGGGAGAGCCGATCGGCAACATCAGCGGCGGATGCCTCGAGGGGGATGTGGCGCGCATCGGACGCGAGGTCATCGCGGCTGGCGAGCCACGGCTGGTCGAGTTCGACATGACCGCCGACGACGACGCGGTGTGGGGCTACGGGCTCGGCTGCAACGGCGCGATCGAGCTGTTCGTTGAGCCGACCGCCGGGGCGCTCGAGTCGGTCGGGGCGCTGCGATCGGGGCATGGCGCGTGCCTGGTGATCCCATTGAGCGGCCCAGACCTTGGTGTTCACCGCCTGGAGACCGATGGCGCCGCGGCCGCGGCGCTGCGTCACGGCCAGCCGAGGGTGCAGGAGACGGATGGGGAGCGCACCTTCTTCGAGCCGTTGCTGCCCCCGTTCCGGCTGTTGGTGTGCGGCGCCGGGCATGACGCCATTCCCCTGGTCCGCCAGGCCGCCGAGCTCGGCTGGCGGGTGGTGGTGATTGACGTTCGACGTGGACTGCTCACCGCGGAGCTCTTTCCGGCGGCCGAATTCGCGAGCCCGGATCCGGCCTCAGCCGCCGCGGAGCTGTCCCCGGACGAGCGAACCGCAGCGATCCTGATGAGCCACAACTACCTGCGCGACATCGCCTACCTGCGCTCGTTCCTCGACACGCCATTGACCTACCTCGGGGTCCTCGGCCCCCGCGGCCGAACCGAGCAGATGCTGGGCGAGATAGGCGCGCCAGAGGCGATCGCCCGCATCCACGCGCCGGCCGGGCTGGACATCGGCGCCGACGGCCCCGAGGAGGTTGCGCACGCTATCATTTCCGAGATCCTGGCGGTCATCCACGGCCGTCGAGGCGAGCCGCTTCGCGACCGGCGCGGACCGATTCACGCCAACGACGCCTAGGCGACGGGCAGTCCGATCGCGTCGTGCAGGCGCTGCAGGAATGCCGGTGCCCCGATGCGCTGGAAGATGCCCTCGGCCTCATCGGCCGCGGCCTTGGCGTCCGGGTTCTCGCCGCCGACGAACTTGACGAAGTCGAGCTCACAGAGCGCCAGGTCGAAGGCCGCTCCGATGTCGCGCCACTGGCGCATCGCATCCCGGTATGCGGCGGTGGCCTGCTCCCTCTCGGCGTTCAGCGCGGCGAGGCCGGCCTCGATCGTGCGCAGGCTGGCGTTGATGGCTCGTCCATGCACCCCGAGTGACGCAAGCGCATCGGCCGCCTTCTTGGCGTCGTCAGGCCTTCCGGCCCAGAGGGCCCCCCGCGCAGCTAGCGGCAGGTCATCCGCGAGGTTGGACGGGTTGATCGCGCCGTTCTCCCACGCCTCGTCGAATGCGGTGCCGAATTCACCTGCGACAAGCGCCAGCCACGCCCTGGTCGACTTTATCTGTCCAACCACTTGCGGCTCGTCGGTGGTTCGGGCGAACGCTTCGGCGCGCTCGAGGGAGGCCGCGAAGGGGCGCCCGCGGAACGCATCGACGAGGGTAACGATGCAGTCCGCCAGATAGCGATCTGGCGCGCTCAGGTCTGTTGCCGCCAGCTCCTCGGTCATGGCGGCGGCGCTGTCCCACTCGCCGACCCGAAGGGCGTTGCCGACGGCGTTGGCTCCCATCACCGTCATCATGTCGCGGCTGCCGCTGCGCTTGGCATCGTCGAACCCGTCGGTCGCGATCTGCCAGCCCACCATCGGGTCCTCGATGCTCAGCACGCTGCTCAGGTTGATCCGGGCCCGGATTGTCGCCATCGGCAGGCCGTACGAGAGGGTCATGTCGAGGACGCCACGCAGTCCAGCCACGCCTTCGCGCACCCTCCCGCCAAAGGCGAGGGCTGTGGCCCGCGTGTTCAGCAGATCGGTGATCTCGGGGAGCATGTCCAGGCGCTCAGCGACCGGCAGCGCTCGGTCCGCCCACTCCACCGCGGGGATCGTCTCGGAATGCAGCATGTAGGCGCGCGACAGCGCTGCCCACACCGCAACGATGCCGCCGTCCTCCTCGAGCCCATCGAGGGAAGGGAGGCCGCTGGTCAGCTCGGTGATGGCGATCGCTGGCTGCTGCCCGGACGCCAGCAGGCGACCCAGGCTCGCCAATGCGAGCGCCTCGCTCGACTTGTTGCCGCCGTTGCGGGCAGCCTCGAGGGAGCGGCGCAGGTAGCCCTCTGCCACGTCGTACCGGCCGGCGCGCCCCGCCGCCTCTCCGGTCTGCCGCAGCAGCTGCGACTGCCGATCAGCCTCCGGCGTGACCTCGAGCGCAAGCTCCAGGAAACGAACGGCCTGCTCATGCGAACCGAGCGAGGTGGCCCGCTCGGCGGCTCGCTGCAGCAGCTCTGCAGCATGGGCGCGGATCTCGTCGGCGTCAGGATCCTCGGGCGCGCTGCGGTACGCATCAAGGTAGTGGGCGGCCGTGGCGTCGATGATCTCGTCGTCCTGCAGCGACTCGAAATGCTCACCTGCGGCGAGATGGACCACCTTCCGGTCACGCTTCGTGAGCGTGCCGTAGGCGACGTCCCGGACCAGTGCCTGCACGAATCCGTACTGCCCGAGCTCCGGTGAGCGTGGATCCCTGTCGAGGGTGAGGAGCTCCCGCCGGACGAGGCCGTGGAGATGGCCCTCGAGGTCGTCGCCATGGCCGGTGACGGCCATGAGGCCGCGAAGCGTAAAGGTCTGGCCCAGGACCGATGCGTATTGGAGCAAGGAGCGATCGCTCGCGTCGATGGCGTCGAGCCTGGCGGCAATGAGCGCGTGGAGCGTGGCTGGAACGGCCAGGCTGCTCAGGTCCCCGACCGGTTGATAGACCCCGTCCTGCTGCTCGAGGCGGCCCTCCTGCAGCAGCATCCGGACGGTCTCGACCGCATACAGCGGGATTCCCTCGGCGCGGCCCACAATCTGCGTCATGGTCGCCTCGGGGAGCCCTGGCACCAGGCTGGCCAGGATGTCTCGGATGACCTCGTCAGGGAGGGGCTCGAGCGCGAGGCTCGTGAAGCTGCGCTGCCCCGCTCCCCAGTTCGGCCGTCGCTCGAGCAGCTCCGGGCGGGCCAGGGTGATGATGTAGATCGCGTGGCCCCGGCTCCATTCGAGCAGGTGGTCGATGAAGTCGAGCTGGCCGGCATCGGCCCAGTGCAAGTCCTCGAAGACCATGACCAGCGTGTTGTCGCCGCAGACGCGCTCAAAGAAGGTGCGCCATGCGGCGAAGAGGTCCTCTCGACCGCCCCCATCGGCATCTGACATGCCCAGCAGCTGCTCGAGGCGCGGACCCATCCACCGACGCTCCGCTTCGTCGGGGACGTAGGTCTCGAGCGCGTGTGCCAGCTTGGCGCGGGTAGTGGCGGCATCGTCCAGCTCCAGGAGGCCGACACGGCTCCGGACCATCTCGGCCAGCGCCCAGAAGCTGATCCCCTCCCCATAGGCCGGGGAGCGACCCTGGTGCCACAGCACCTGCATCTTGATGCCGTCGATGTATTTCAGGAATTCCCAAGCCAGCCGGCTCTTGCCGATCCCGGCCTGCCCGATGATCGAGACGAGGCGCGGACGCTTCTCGCGTGGCGCGGCGTGGAACAGGTCCTTGACCAGGCGCAGCTCGGTGTCCCGTCCCATGAACGGCGCTTCCAGCTGCTCGCCGCGACCGACCCCGCCACGTTGTGCGACAACGCGCAGCGCCCGGTAGGCAGGCACCGGGCTGACCTTGCCCTTCAGCTCCTGCTCGCCGACCGGCTCGAAGACGATGGCGCTCTCGGCGCTCTGTCGAGTGGCCTCGCCGACGATCACCGTTCCGGGTGGTGCCACGGACTGGAGTCGCGAAGCGGTGTTGACCAGGTCGCCCGCGACCATCCCCTGGTTCGACGCACCCAGCGTGACCGCCGCCTCCCCCGTGAGGACGCCTGCCCGTGCGCTGAGCTTCTCGCCGTCGTGGCCAAGGTGGCCGACCGCGTCGACCAGCTCGAGCGCCGCACGCACCGCCCGCTCCGCGTCGTCCTCGTGCGCGACAGGCGTGCCCCAGACCGCCATGACGGCGTCGCCGATGAACTTCTCGACGGTCCCGCCGTACCTGGTGACGATCTCCTGGGCGACGCCGAAGTACTCGGTCAGCTGCTCGCGGACCGCCTCGGCGTCGCGGGACTCGGACATCGACGTGAATCCGACGAGGTCGGCGAAGAGGACCGAGACCAGCTTTCGTTCGGCGACGGTGCTGGCTGTGGCGCCCTCATCGTGGGCGGGGAGTCCGGCGCCGTGCTCGCCACCCGTCGGCGCGATTGGTGCCCCGTTCGTCGAGGCCACCTGCGCGGCGGGCGCCGCGCCCCGCAGCCCGAAGCCACACTCAGGGCAAAACTTCGGGTCGCCCTCGTAGGCGGTGCCGCAGGACGGGCACGACTGACCCAGCTTCGTCCCGCATTCGGCGCAGAACTTCTGGGTTGGGGAGGACGCGGCGACGCCGCAGGATGGGCACAGCATTGGGACGCACAGGATAGTAGCGAGCGGCAGTCGTGCCTAGCGCTGTTTGACCCTAGCCGCCGATGTAGCTCATCTCGACTTTCGGCAGCGCAACGGTCTCGGCGGATCGGAGCTCCGAATACCGGTCGTCGCGGGCTTCCCAGACGCGCCGCAGATCGACCTCGATCTCGATATCTGATGCTCCGCCGCGCACCAGCGCCCGGAGGTCGTGGCCGGCGGTCGCGAAGAGACAGGTGTACAACTGGCCGTCCGCCGAGAGCCGGGCGCGATTGCAATCGCCGCAGAATGGCCGGCTGACGGAGGCGATGACCCCGATCTCTCCGCCGCCATCGGTGTAGCGGAAGCGCTCCGCCACTTCACCCGGCTTCGTGGGGGCCATCGGCTCAAGCGGAAATTCGGCGGAGATGATGGCCAGGATCTCGTTGGCGGTGATCACTTCATCCAGGCGCCAGCCGTTCGAGTGCCCGACATCCATGTACTCGATGAAGCGCAGGATGCGGCCGGTCCCACGGAAACGGCGTGCCATGGGTAGCAGCGCATGCTCGTTCCAGCCGCGCTTCACCACCATGTTGAGCTTGATCGGCCCGAGCCCAGCGGCCTCCGCGGCCTCGATCCCGGCCAGCACCTTCGAGACCGGAACGCCGGCGTCGTTCATTCGCATGAAGGTGGCGTCGTCATCGGCGTCGAGGCTGACCGTGACCCTGCTCAGCCCCGCCGCCTTCAGCTCCCCTGCATGCTCGGGAAGCAGCACTCCGTTGGTGGTCAGGGTCAGGTCGCGGACGCCGGGGATTGCAGCCAGGCTCGCGACCAGGGCCGGCAGCTCGCGCCGCACGAGCGGCTCGCCGCCGGTGAGGCGCACCTTCTCGACGCCGAGCCGCGTGAAGATCGCCACCAGCCGGGCGATCTCGTCAAAGGTGAGCAGCTCGGCTCGCGGGAGGAAGGCATGATCGGGGCCGAAGACTGCCCGCGGCATGCAGTAGACGCAGCGGAAGTTGCATCGGTCCGTGACGCTGATCCGCAGGTCGTGCAACGCTCTGCCGCGGGTATCACGGGGCAGCACGGGGAGGAGCTCGGGCATCAGGCGGTGATCCTACCCGCGGTCGGGGATAAGCGCTTCCAGCGTGTCGGGCAGGGCGGCGAGGTTGAGGAGCTCCGCTGCCCGGGGGAGGTCGCTCCGCTCGGCCAGGCGGTTGACCCACACGCAGCGCAGGCCAAGGCGAGCACCCGGCTCGATGTCGTGGAAGAGCGAGGCCGCCACGTGAACGTGCCGCTCCCGATTGGCCCCGGTCTGCGCGAAGAAGGTCTCCCAATGTCGCGCCGCGGGCTTGTAGGACCCGATCTCGGAGGCCGCCACCTGGAGGTCCACCGAAACCCCGATCGCTTGCAGCGACGCGTCGAGCAGGTCCGGGTCGGTGTTCGACAGGATCGCGATCTGCCAGCCTCGCCGCCGCAAATCGGCGAGGGCGGTCGGCACCTCCGCGAAGACTGGCCAGCCGGGCAGCGACAGACCCAGCGAATCCTCCTCGCCGGACGGGACCTCCAGATGCGCGCTGGTCGCGACGCTGGCGAGGGTCTCGGCCATCACGTCGCGATAGGCGAGCCCCCGCCCCGCCTGCACGGCGGGTTCGAGCC
>JBDTYC010000019.1:0-14456 GCA_040005815.1 Chloroflexota bacterium | reverse complement strand
GCCGATCCTGGTGGGCATCAGCGCCGTGGGGAACGTCCAGCCGCTGCTGGTTGCCACCTTGATGTGGACTGTCGAACGGCGCAGCGGTCCGCTCTGGGTCGGCGTGGCGTCGTCGCTCAAGATCTTCCCCCTCCTGTTCGTTGCGGTCTACCTTGGCCGGCGCGAATGGCGGAGGGCGGCGGTTGCGCTCGCGGTGGCCGCCGCCCTCTGGGCGCCCGCCCTCCTGTACGACCTGCGTGGCTATACGACCGATGCGGGGCAGGCGGCATCGCTCGTCGCGGTGCCGGTCGCCTGGGTCGTCGTGATCGGCGTGGGAGTGGTGCAGGCCCTGCGCCTTGCGAGGACGCGATTCGCCTGGCTGGCAGCAGCGACCACCGTGGTGGTCTCCCTTCCCCGGCTCTTCGTCTACGACGTGACGTACCTGATGGTGGGCGCGGTCAGCGAACAGCGGCACTACAAGGCCGAATGACGGGTCTGCGTATTCCGCACTTGGCCCGCCGCGCGGCGCTGAGTGCCGCGATCGTGCTCGCGCTGCTGGCGAACGCCGGGGGGCTCGTAACCATCGTGATTGACCACGCCCGACCCTTCGACTGGGACAACTACATCGAGGCGGCGCGGCGTTTTCCGCTTGGCACGCTGTACGACTGGGACTACCCCTACAGCTACCACTACGCGCCGCAGCTGGCGCCGATCCTGGGCCTGCTGAGCGTCGTCGGGATCACAGCCTGGCGCGCGGCGCACTTCGTGGCACTCGCCCTTCTTCCGTCGCGGAAGCTCGGCCTGCTGCTGCTCGTCTCCTACCCCTTCTGGTTCGACGTGACCACGGGGAACCTGCTCGTCTTCGTGCTGCTGGCCGCGGTGTGGGCGTACCGCGGAAACGGAGTTGCGACAGTCATCTATCTGGCGCTCTGCATCATGGTCCCGCGACCGCTGATGCTGCCACTGCTGGCATGGATCCTCTGGCAGCGGCCCGTGTGGCGGCTGCCCTTTGCCGGCATCGTTGCCGCGGCGATTCTCACGGCGATACCCACCGGCTACCTGACCGAGTGGATCGGCTCGTTCCTGGCGTCCGGGGTCAAGGATGTCGCGAACGACTTCAACGTGTCGCCCTCGCGATTCATCGGCGCCGCCTGGCTGGCCATCGGCGTCCCGCTGGCGGCGTGGCTGACGATCCGCGGGCGCCTTGGCTGGGCAAGCATGGCGATCAGCCCGTACCTGCTGCCCTACTACGTCCAGCTGCTCGGCCTGGAGCTGGTTGGCTCCGCGGCCGATCAACCCAGTCGGGCGACGAGCCGCTCCGCCAAATCGATCGAGTAGTTCTGTCCTCGGTCGTGGGGATAGACCTGGAACATGCTCGCCACCCAGAGGCCGGGAACTGGCGTCTCGAAGGGCGGAATGTGATCGCGATAGTCGACGGTCACGATCGGCTGGGCGAAGGGGGCTGCAGACGACCAGGCATCCGTGACCCAGTCCAGGCTGAATGCCGGGTTGATGCGCGCCAGGTGGGGAGCAAACTCCGCCACCACAGCGGTGGTTGGCATGCTCAAGAGCGGGTCGTCCATCGGCCGATAGTTGCCAAGGTAGACAAGGTGCCGCCCGCGGTAGTCGGCCGGATCCATGTAGTTGGTGTGCTCGACGAGGGCCATGAAGGGAAAGCCCGGGTCGTTGACGTTCATCCAGTAGGACTCGGTCAGGGGTCGGTCCAAGGCGAGGACCAGGCAGTGCGCCCCGTAGGCAGTTCCCCACTCGTAGCGGGACCGATAGGTGTCGGGCAGCTCAGGCGTGAGCCGACACGTCAGCCGCAGGGCGAGCGTCGAGACGACCCGGTCGACCGCTAGCGAGTCACCGTCTGCGGTCGTGACCAGCATCCCACCGGTCGCGTCGCTCCTGATGTCACGCACCTCGGTGCCGAGGCGGACCTCCCCGCCAAGGTCCCTGATGCGTTCAGCCAGCCGATCGTAAAGGCGTTGGAATCCGCCGCGCAGGTAGCCCAGCTGCGCGGTACGGTCGTGCACCCGGGCCCAGAACCATGGGAGGGCAATCTGGTCCGCGAGCGCCCCGAACTTGCCGCTGAGCAGCGGACCCCAGACCACGTCGTACGCACGCCTGCCCATCCGGCGTCGGATCCAATCTGCGGCCGTATGGCCCTCAAGCCGCTCCCCGCTGCTCAGCGCTCGCAGGTACGCGAGCCAGCCGCCCATCCGGAGCCGATCGACGAACGGAAGCGGTGTGAAGCCCAGCAGCGAGGTTGGCGAATCCAGCTGGTGGACCCTGCCCTCCCGGAGCGTCACGGTCAATGGGCGGCGCCAGAGCAGCTCTTCGCCCAGATCAAGTTCGCCGATCAGGCCGATGGCGTTGCGGTCCGAGGCGAACAGATGGTGATAGAAGCGGTCGAGCCAGATCCCCGGCTCGATCTCGAACCCCGCCGCCAGCCCCCCGGGCAGCAGCTCACGCTCGACCACGATCACCTCATCGCCGCGCTGGGCGAGGCGGTAGGCAACGGTGAGGCCCAGTGCACCGGCCCCGAGCACGGCGGTACGTGTCATGGGGCCGCCTCGTTCCGCCACACATAGATCGGCCAGCCCGCAACGGTTGCGGCCAGGTCGTAGTGAGCAGCCACGAACGTACGGAGCGGCTCGAGCAGGTCCAGGTCGCGGCCCTCGGTGGCGATCGGACGTGCGATGAGGAGCGGCAGGAAGCCGGGCTGCCCGGGACCGTTGGAGCCCGCATCCACGACCACAGCTGGTGGATGTTGCGCGATTTGGCGAGCTGCCGCTTCGATCATCGCGGACGTGCTGTATCCAGGAGTCGTTAGTGGATACAGATAGGTGTAGACCGTCGCTGGGTCGCGGGCGGCGAGATCGTAGAGCACCGGTTGATTGCCCCACACCAGCATCGATCCCGGCCGGAGACCTCGAAGATTGCCCGCCACCGCCTGATTCCGAGCATGCGCGTCCGAAACGGGAGCAATCTGCATCGCGCCCGAGATGATGCCGGCTGCGACCGAGACGAGGAGCGTTCCGATGAAGACAGGCCCGAGCAGTGGCCTGCGCGCCGACTGAACGCTGGGGCGGGAGCTGCGGACTCGTTCGAGGCCGAGCCCGGCAAGAACCCCCAGGGGAACGGCCAGTGGAATGGCGTAATGGGCATAGAACCTGCCCTGTACGACGAAAAGGACCAGCGAAACGCAGATCCACAGGACCAAAGCGATCCCGACAGCCCGTCTGACGCCTCCGGTCCAGGCCGCCGCTGCCGCTCCGAACAGCGCAGGCGCAGCCAGGAATACGGATGCCAGGACCGTCCACGCCGCGACTGGGGCTCCCAGGGTTCCGCCGTAATCACCGCTCGAGGCGCGGTACGCGCCGGAGTAGACGAGGATCGCGTCGACGGCCGCCGGAAGGGCGCCGATGATCCACAGCCAGGTCGCGGCGATCAGCAGCGGAGCGACGAATGCGAAGGCCACGACGCCGGCTGCCCCGATGCGCCCCCCGGCGGGACGCTGGAGGATCGCGAAGGCCAGTATCGCGATGCTGCCGGGCACCAGTTGAAATGACACCAGAGCGGACAGTCCGGCCAGGACGCCGATGGAGGCCAGTCGACGAGTCGTCATCGGTCCAACCGAAAGCACGAAGGCCGAGGCGACCAGGACGGTAGCCAGGGGCTCGGTGAGGCCGCCTCCCAGTGCCAACAGATACTGGCTGGCGAGGACGGTCGCGCCAATCGCCGCGAGGCTTCGCGACCATCCGGTGACCTCGAGACGGAGGAGCACCGTCGCCACCGCGCGACCGATGCCCACGGATGCGCCAAGCGAGAGGACCCAGTCAGCAGTCCAGGGCCCAAGCCATCCAAGGGCACCCTGCATAACCGCGGAGGCAAGGTAGATACCCGGCGGCTTGTGGTCCCACGTGCCGATATATGGCGCGACACCTTCGAGCAACCGCCCTCCGATGTGGCCGAAGACCGCCGCGTCGAGCGAGGGTCCGACCACCAGTCCGGGTGCGAGCATTGCAGCGGCCAGCAGGAAGAGGACAGCGGTGAGTGCCACTGGCGCGGATTGTGGGCGCGGATGCGTGGCGTCGCTGGCACTATCGAGCATGCTCATTCGAGGAGTCCGCCGAGTGGCACCGCACACGTTGGGACAACCCGCCAAAACCGCGAGGCAGATCGGGACTGGGACCGCCCTGCTCGGCGTCGCCGTAGTTACCGGTCTCGGCCTGCGGCTCGCGCCCATCCTCGCGTCCGATTTTCCCCTCAGGGACGGTGGCCTCTTCGTCACGATGGCGAGCGACATCCGGCACGCCAGCCTTGGGCTGCCTCTTTTCAGCAGCTTTAACGCGGGCAACGTGCCGTTCGCCTATCCCCCTCTCGGCATCTACCTGCTGGCGCTCACGCCCGGGGATCCGATCTTCACGGAGCGCTGGCTGCCGTTGGTGTGGAGCATCCTCGCCATCCCAGCCGCGTATCTCCTTGCCCGCGAGATCACCGATGAGCCGCGGGCCGGCCTCGCCGCGCTGATCTTCGCCGCCATGCCGGTGACCTGGGCGATCGAGGGGGGCGGCGTGACCCGCGCGCTTGCCCTGATGCTGCTACTCCTCGCCCTGTGGCGGCTGGCTGTCCTCCTGCGCGCCCCAGGGTTCCGGAATGCCGCGCTGGCGGGTGCGCTGGCCGGGCTCGCCGTCCTTGCCCACCCGGCCGTCGGCCCACCTGGCCTGGCTTCGACCGCCGTCCTCTTCGCCTCCGCCCCATCGCGGCGCGCTCTTGCATTCACAGGGCTGGCGGCAGCTGTCGCCGCCCTCCTGGTCGCACCGTGGATTGCCATGGTTGTCATCCGCTACGGCCTTGGCGCGCTCGTCGCGGGCGGCAACGCCCATCACACGGACGAGACCCTGGGCCGTCTCCTGACGATCGGGCCGTCGTGGATCGGGGCGCTGGACTTCGTCCTGCCCCTCGCTCTGCTGGGGCTGGCATTGGTGCTGCACCGACGGCAATGGCTGCTGCCCGTGTGGCTGCTGCTCCTCATCGCCGTCCCCGGCGGCGAAGCACGACATGCCGCGATCCTGTGGGCGATGCTGGCGGCCAGCGGCGCGGTGACCATCACCGAGGCCGTCCGACCGGCGGGGGCGCTGCGCGCCACCGCCGCCATCGGCTTCGCGTGGCTGTTCGTGGGTTCGCTATTGGCGGGGTATGTGCAGTTCCACGCTATCTCCGCCGCCATTCGCACCGAGATGGCGAGAGCCGGCCGCGAGACAGTCCCGGGCGCACGGTTCGCCGTCGTCGTCGACGACAGCAGGCTCGAGGCGATGGTCCTGGACTGGTTCCCCACCATATCCGGACGGATCAGCGTCGGCACCTACCAGGGCCTCGAGTGGACGAGCGTCGAACAATCGGACGCGACGGTCGCCGTCAACGATCAGATCCAACGCGGCCAGATCCCGAAGGGCACGGACTACGTCTTCAGGATCAGCGAGGGATCGGCGTCATGGGAGCCTGCGCGATGAGCCTGGCCGCCGCCCCAGGCCGACGAGGAGGAACCCGATCTGGTAATCCAGGTAGCGCGGCAGGGTGAGGATCATCGCCAACCCACCCGCCAGCCATGCGAATCGCGTTCGTGCCAGCAGCCAGGTCGCGACCAGAGAGGCGCTGGCAACGGGCACGAACAGGAGGAACGAGATGCCGGCGAGGCTCTCCTGTCTCGGGCCGGAGATGACCGAGTAGCCCGAGAGGTCAAAGAGGAGGGCCGGAGCCACCACCAGGACGGTGAGCCCGAGAGCCAGGGCTGCTCGTCCCCACTCACCGCGGCCGGCATACACGATGGCGAGCACGATCGGGACCGCCTTGAGGCTGGCGCTTAGCGCAATCCAGAGAGGTCCCGAACGACGTTCGACGCCCCACAGCAGCATGAGGACCAGGAGCGGCTGGACGTTGCCGTAGATCGCGCCCTCGATCTGGGTTGGCGCGAAGATCGTCAACGCAGCCCAGCCGGATGGCCCACGCCGGAGGAGCGGAAGCAGGCTGATCACCGCGGCAGCAAACATGAGCCCAACCCATCCGGCGGTGACTGCCTCGCGGGGTAGAAAGGTCAGCGGGATCCAAGCTGCTGCGAACCACGGGGCGTACCGATAGAGGTCTGGGGCGTTGGCCGCCCCCGCGGCATACAGCGTTTCACCGGTCCGCAAGCGCTCAGCCGCTTCCCAGTAGGCCGACACGTCTGAGCCCACGTCGCGCGAGAGGGCATAGGTCAGGAGTGCATATGACGTGAGGGCTAGCAGCACGGCCAGGCCGGCCACCATCCCTCCCAGGCGAAGCCACTCGGAGCTGGAGCGTGCTGTCTGGGACGATTGGTGCATACCGTGGCGGACGATACTCTGGCACGGTGCAGGTAATGACGGTCCCGACGCCGCAGCCGACTATCCGGCGCATTCAGCCGCTGCTGAAACGCGTGGTCATCGCACTGCTGTTCGGCACCATGCTGGTTCGGGTGGCCCTCATCGCGACAGACTGGAACTTCGGCGACGTCAGCGCCTACTGGCTCGCCGCAGAGCGGCTGAAGCATGGCGAGCCGCTGTACCTCGGTTCGCTCAATCCGGACAGCTACCAGGTGTTCCGCTACGCACCCTGGTTCGCCTGGCTTTGGGTGCCGCTGACGTTCCTTCCGCGCCCGCTGGTCGAGATTGGCTGGGCGGCGCTGCTGGGGCTGGCCTCAGCCTGGATCCTCGCCGGCCTAGTGCGCCTACGCTCGGCGGCGGCCATCGGGCTGGCGCTGATCCTCACGCCATGGCTGCTGTCGCTGGTCCAGGTCGGGAACATCCAGCCGCTGGTGGTGGCAGCGCTGGCATACGGGATGTCGCGGCGATCCGGGCCGGTGTGGGTAGGCGCATCCGCGGCGCTCAAAGTCGTGCCCGGCCTGTTCGCGCTTGTGTACGTGGCGCGCCGTCAGTGGCGACAGGTGATTTTCGCGGTCGCTTGGAGCGCCATCTTCGCGGCGCCGTTTTTCCTGTATGACCTGTCGGGCTATCAGACCGACCCTGGGCGCTCGGTCTCGCTGTACTACTACGTGTCGCCAATGGCCTGGGTTGTGGGCGCGGTGCTGTCCGGCCTCCTGGCCCTGGTACTGGCCTGGCGACGTTCGCCATACATCTGGGTGGCCGCTTCCGTCGCTGTCATGCTGGCGGGACCGCGCACCCACGTGACCTACGCCACCTATCTGGTTGTGGGCCTGCTTGGCGGGGCGGCCGATCGGATCCGTCCGGACGATGGTTGAGCGCGCATCACGGCTGATCGCAATGACGTTCGCCGTGCTGGGCGTGCTCCTGCTCATGGGCGCCGCGCTGAACGGCCACGTGCAGCCAGATGCCGACGCGTACTGGCACGCAGCCTTGCGGCTCCGCGACGGGCAGCCGCTGTACGGCGGGCCGCGCGGCGACGAGACCGAGCTCTACCGCTACGCACCGTGGTTCGCATTCGGCTGGGTGCCGCTGACGTACCTGGGCCAGGACGCAGCGTTGATGGTCTGGCGCGGGATCCTGCTTCTGTCGACGGTCGTCGCGGTCTGGCCCCTGATTCGCCGGCCAACCCCGGCGTCGGTGACGCTCGCGATCCTGCTTGGCGGGCTGCTGGTGACCAACCTACCGGCGGCGAACGTCACACCGCTCATCGTCGGCAGCCTGGCCGCCGGAATCAGGACCCGGCTGGGACCGGTGCTGCTTGGGTTGGCCGCCTCGCTCAAGCTCTTTCCGCTGGTCCTGGTGGCGGGCTACCTTGCTGAGCGACGCTGGCGTGCGGCCGGCGTCGCGGTGGCGGTTGGATCGGTGCTCTGGCTTCAGGTCCTTGCATTCGATCTACCGCTATACCTTCAGATCGGAGGCCCCTCGTTCTACCTCGGCGGCGTGTCCCTGCTGCGGATCTCGCCGCTGGTCTGGTTCCCGATTGCGGTCGCCGCCGCGGGTGCTGTTGTCGCCCTGGCCTGGCGTCGCTCGCCGTGGACATGGCTCGCCGCCACCGCGGCGATTCCCCTGGCGGTTCCAAGAGTCTGGCTCCCGGATGCCGCGTACCTGCTCATCTCGGTCCCGGCAGCCACCGACGAGGCCGTGCCAGGCCATGACGCCGCACGCGGAGAGGGACTTCTGAGGGGGACGCGCGATCGAATCGAGCGTCGTACACTGGGCGCCGCCACTCACGTGGCCGTGCCGCGTGACTCATCGGTCGAGGAGTAATCATGCATCTGGTCTTTCTGTACATCGACCCGGGCGCGGGAAGCCTGGTGATCCAGGCGATCATTGCCGGCCTGGTGTCGATCCCCTTCTTCTTCCGGAACGCCATTCGGAAGACCTTCGGTCGATTTCAGCGGAAGCCCGATGACGGGGCCGCCGTCGCGACCGGGAGCAGTGTGTCCGAGGACAAGGGCGCCGCAAGCACCGACCCGGAGTGACCGACCGCCCGGCCGCCGAACGCGAGCCAGGCTCCTACCGCGATCCCAGCGGATTCGTCTTCCGCCGCGACGGGGTCCTCTACCGGCAGATCAACCACTCCTTCGCCGATGACTGGGCCACCTTCGACGTCTCCGGGCTGCACTCGGCGCTCGTCAAGGAGGGCGTCCTCGTCGCCGATGCGCCCGTCTCGCTCGACCTCGCGCCCGAGCCCGGGGCGGTAGCGGTCATCAAGCCCGAGGCGATCGAGTTCGTCACGCATCCCTTCGAGTGGTCCTTCTCACAGCTGAAGGACGCCGCGCTCCTGACGCTCCGAGCGCAGTCCATGGCAGGCGCTTGCGGGATGACCCTGCGTGACGCGAGCGCCTACAACGTCCAGTTCAAGGACGGCAAGCCGATCCTGATCGACACGCTCTCGTTCGAGCGCGCCTCGGCCGACCAGCCGTGGAAGCCGTACCGCCAGTTCTGCGAGAACTTTCTTGCCCCGCTGGCCCTGATGGCGCGCCGCGACGGGCGCCTCGGCCAACTGCTCCGCACCTGGGTCGACGGCGTGCCGCTCGACCTCGCCTCCGAGCTGCTGCCCCGCAGCAGCCGCTACTTCGCCCCGGGCCTCGCCGCGCATATTCACCTGCATGCCCGCGGTCAGCGCCAGCTCTCCGGGGACTCGGGGCCGAACCCGGCCGCAGCGCCGCGCGCCGTCACCATGAGCGAGAACCGCCGCCTCGCCCTCCTCGACCACCTCGAGCGGACTGTGGAGGGTCTCCATCTCCCCGCCCACGGCACGGTCTGGGCCGATTACGCGGACCAGACCAGCTACTCGGCGACGGGCACAGCCAGCAAGGAAGCGATCGTCAGGCGCATGACCGAGGCCGTCGCCGCGGACGGCGGCAAGGTCGCCTGGGACGTGGGCGCGAACACCGGGCGGTACAGCGCGATCGCGGCCGATGCCGGCTTCTGGGTGCTCGCCCTTGACATCGACTGGGCCGCGGTGGAGCGCCATTACCTGGCGCTGAAGGCATCGGGCGAGAAGCGAATCATGCCCTTCCTGGCGGACATCGCCGAGCCGTCGCCGGGGATCGGCTGGGGCAACGTCGAGCGCGCCTCGCTGATCGACCGTTCGAATGCAGATGTCGTCATCGGCCTTGCCCTGGTCCACCACCTGGCCATCGGGCGCAACGTCCCGTTGCCGATGATCAGCAACCTCATGGCACGACTCAGTCCGCACCTGATCCTGGAGTGGATCCCGAAGGCCGACCCGATGGTCCAGAAGCTGCTCGCGGCCCGCGAGGACATCTTCAGCGACTACACGCCGGATGGCTTCCGCGCCGCCTTCAGCCGGGACTTCGAGATCGTCGAAGAGACGCCCATCGAGGACTCCGGGCGAATCCTGTTCCGGATGCAGCGGTTGGGCTAACCTGCTGCGAGCCGCGCGCAGGTGACACCAGGCCTTGGCCGAAGGTACAGGATCTGAACCTTGTCCCGGTAGACCTCGCACCAGCCGTCGGAGGTGGCGGGACCACGTGTCAAGGTGGTCTCGGGCCGTAGCAACAAGGCCTCCACGCGATACGCGTTGGTGAGCGCCTGCCAACCCGGATCCGCGGACAGGATCGAGGTGTAGTCCTCCAGGATCTTTTGCGAATACATGTCGTTGCGGCCATCAACGAATACATGACCGCCCTTCGGATGAACTCGGGCGATCACGTAGCCGCCCCAGCCGTACTCCGCGAATACGTTCGCGTCTGGTTGGAGCTGGAGAAGCTTGGTGACGCCGATCACCGGGAAACGCTCCGCAATGTCCGTGTCGATGGCCGCGTTCATATCGCGCGGCACAAGCACCGCGAAGGAGCCCACGGCGACGACCAGGGCCGTGACCAGCTCCATTACTCGGCGCCCGAGGGCTTGTGAGGGCGCCAGTGGCCTCCGAGCTCGCTCGCCGCCCCGATCTCGGAGTCGTGACTCCAGGCCGAGAACCAGCGTCGGCATGCACAGCACAACCGCAACCGGCACGTTGCGCAGGGCCAGGAGGCCCATCCCGATACCGATCCACGAGAGGGCCACCAGCCAGCCAGGCGTCTGGCGTCCGCCGTTCAGACCAATCACAACGATGAGGGCGAGGAAGGCCAGGTGTGCCGGCTCATGGAAATTTGGGGACTGCCACTCCTGGATGTTGGCGAGTCCCCAATCGCCCGCCTCAATGTACCGGAGCGGATACAGGATGCCGACCGGCCCAGCGGGAGTCAGCGTCGAAGCGCCGAGGGCCCCCACTGCCCCTCCCATTGCCCAGCCGCGCGCCGCGGACATGGGCGTATGGCCGGCGAGCGTGAAGAGGAGGTAGACGGCCCCGACGCCAAGCCCGACCGCGTACAGACCGTGCAGGTTCGCCCACGCGACGAAAAGAGGAACCACGAGCAGGAAGCGCCGCGGGTGTTCGGCGGTTGCCTCCATCAGGATCCAGAGCAGGGCGGCCATCAGCAGCCAGCTGATGGCTTGCGGCCGCAGGGTCACGTACGGGATGAGCACGAAAGCCCCCAGCGCGAACGACAGGCCGATTGCGAGCACCCGAGCTCCCTTGCGCATGAGCGCGGCCGCCAGAACTCCAAAGATGGCAGGCGGGAAAAGCCCGAAGACGAGCAGGGCCCCGATCCGGCCAACCGCTTCCACGAGTCGGAAGATGAGCAGCTCGCTCAGCCACTCATGGGGCGTCCAGGGCCGGCCGAACCAGGTGAAGCTGAAGGGATCGGCCGATGGGACCTGGCCGGTCGCGGCGATCAGCTTCCCGGTGGTGAGATGCCAGAAGTAGTCGGGGTCCTGCACCCCCTTTGTCACGGTCAGCGCGAACATGACGCCACCCAGCCCAATTGTCAGGATGACAATTGGCGATGGCAGCCAGCCAAGCCTGCGCAGGGCGGAGTCGTCGGACATCGCCGCGACTCTAGCCGTTGCCTGTAGGCACCGAAACCGGACTGAAGTACCGCGCCCCTTCTCGCCAGCTGAGGACAGCGAGGCCGCCCAGCGAGGCGAGGAGGATGAGGAAGAGGAGCCAGGCCGATCCGGCTCCTGTCAGCGCGGGGCCGATCCACAGCAAACTTTGCAGGCTGATGGCGACCGTAGCCAGTGGGACGCGGAGCTCTTCGAGAGCAGCGATGGCGACCAGGATGCCCAGCATTGCCAAGACCGCCTCGTGCTGGTTCGCGTGCCAGATCACGAGGGGAGTGGCGGTGAATGCCACGCCTGCTCCCAGGGCGGGCGCCCGCGGCGACCGCCGAGCCCACCACCATGCAGCAGCGACCAATGCCAGCGTGCCTATGACACCAGCGATGGCGAGCGGCGTGTTCTCCGCACCAAGCCGCACGGCTGCGCCGCGCCAGTTGATCATCTCGTCGACGTGCACCCCCGCTGACACGTCTCCCCCGGCCAGGTTCAGCAGGTACTGCGGGTATTCGGTGACCGCTGTCGGTGAGACGACCACCACGGCCAGCAAAACCAGTCCCAGCACAGCCGCCGCCGCGACGGCCAGCGCACGCCATTGGCGCTCGACGACGAGGCGCACCGCCCAGATGATCGGGAGCGTGGGCTTGATTGCGGCCAGCCCGAGATGCACGCCGGCGCGGCCCCGCCGACCTCCGACCGAGGCCGCGGCGGACAGGCCAAGCAGGGCGGCGGCGCTAAGCGTCGACTGCCCGCGGATGCCTCCCATGACTGTTGGCCACGCGCTCAGCAGGATAAGGGTGGCAAGCAGACGCGTAGGCCGGCCCCCCCAGGCCAGGCGCCAGGTGGCCAGTGCCAGCAATGCCAGCGAAACCAAGGTGAAGGTCGCGAACGCCAACCGCAGGGGAAGCAGCCCAACTGGCGCCAGCAGGGCAGGAAGCCACGGTGGCGAGTTGAACGGGAGCACGCCTTCTTCAAACGAGGGCTCGTCACCAATCAGGTCGCGTTGGGCCTGCAACTGGCAAGCCTCTGTGTAAAGGCAGCCGCCGCGTCCCTGCAACACGATCCGCGCCGCGGTCTGATAGGTCATGTAATCGGACCGCTCCACGGCACGGTACGGGCCAGCCAGGATCGCTATCGCGAAGACCGCCGCCAGGATCCCCGTGACCACCGCGTACGCCCCCGCCCAGCGCCTCGCGTCCCTCATTGCGCCGACGGTAGCACGCTGTCACGGAACAGCGGTGGTACTTCGGGGTGGTGACGGCGCGCACCCCCGGCACCGTAGACTCGCCGCCATGTTCTCCCGAGGCGTGCCTGCGAGCGCTGTCGCCGTAGCCGCGTTCTTCACCGCCGCCGTCCTGCCGCGGGCGACGTGGCCGCTAAATGACGGAGATGTCTGGTGGCACATCCGGGCCGGCCAGGAAGTGCTTTCCTCCGGTGCCGTCCCACAGCTGGACAGCTGGAGCATCGCCGGGGCGGGACGCCCGTGGACGAGCCAGGACTGGGGAGCGAATGTCCTGCTTGCCGCGGGCGACGCCCTTGGACCGTGGGGCGAAACGGCGTTGTCGTTCCTCTTCGGCGCGCTGGTGGTGCTCGCCTTCTGGGTCATCTGGCGCGCGATCGCCCTGAGAGTGTCGAACATTGGCTGGATGAGCCGGACCGTCTGGCTCTCCATCGGGCTGGCGCTGGCCGGTCCCGTGATGGGAGTGCGGGTGCAGGTGCTCGACCTGGTGATGGCGGCACTGGTGCTGTGGATCTGCTGGCGGTATGTCTCCGACCCGCGGCGGCGCTGGCTCGCCGGGTTGCCCTTGGTGGCCGTCGTCTGGGCTAACCTGCATGCCGGGTGGCTGCTTATCTTCCTGATCGCCGGGGCCGTGCTGGTCGGAGAGACGGTGGACCGGCTTTTGCGTCGGGACCTGATCGGCGCTCCACCGCTGAGCTGGAGGCAACTGAGAGACCTTGGCCTTGCGATGGTGGCGGCTGCCGTGGTGCTCGTCCTCAACCCGAACGGTCTCGCCCTCCTTACCTATCCCCTCTACACGGTGGGCATCAGCTCCCTGCACCGCTATGTCATGGAGTGGTTCCCGGCGACGCTCGAGACGCTCTTTGGTCAGCTGCTGGCAGGATTCGTTGTCGTGGGCGTGGTGCCCACGCTGGTGCTCGGCAGGCGGCGACTGCGCACGGCCGACGCCCTGATTCTGGTAGGTCTGACGGTCATGGCGTACCAGGCGATACGCTTCCTGCTCATTCTCGGACCAATCGGTGCGGCGATCACCGCCGTCGTGCTCTCGCCAATTGTTGCCCAGTCGACGATCGGCCGGCGAAGCGCGGCAATCCTTGCGCGACTCTCGGCGCCGGCCATCGGAAATCGCGGCCGGACCAACGCTGTCCTCATGCTGTTGCTGATCGTCCTTGGAATCGGCGTCGCCCTGATTCGGGTCAGCCCGCCGGCGCAGGCATCCGAAATTTCCCGAGTCCTCCCTGTACGGGCGGTGACCTGGTTGGATGAGCATCCGCAGGGAACGCGCATCTTTAACCGATACGAGTGGGGCGGCTACATCGGTGAGCACCGGCCTGACCAGCTTGTCTTCATGGACGGACGGGCCGATGTCTACGGAGACCAGCTCCTCCGCATGTACGTCTCGATCATCGGGTTGGAGGCCGATCCCCAGATCTTGTTCGACCGATACGGGATCGACTACGCCGTCTTCCCGCCCGATACGCCGCTTGCCGGGTGGTTTGACGCCTCGTCGGCCTGGGAGCGCGTCTACCTCGATGACACGGCGGCCGTCTGGACACGTCGCTGATGCGCCGCGACCTGGTCATGCTCTTCGTCCTTGCCCTCGTGGCGAGGGTCGTCGCGGCGCTCCTGGTCGATTACCCGCCGTACGGCGATCCGGCCTACTACCAGCTCGTCGGCGAGCAGCTGACCGCCGGCCAGGGCTTCAACGTGCCCGTGCTGTGGAGCTTCCTTGAGGTCGGCGGTCACTTGCCGGCCAACCCGATCCTCCCGGTTCCCAGCAACGGCCACTGGATGCCCCTCACCTCGATCGTCGCGGCGGGATCAATCGCGGTCTTCGGCGACTGGCTCGGGCCGTGGCG
>JBDTYC010000018.1:0-14829 GCA_040005815.1 Chloroflexota bacterium | reverse complement strand
CTGACCGTGTCGGTCACGATGTACTCGATGTCCGCCACCTCGGCGGTCATGCGCACGATCCGCGAGTCCATGCCGGCCCTGGAGCCGAAGTACGAGCGAACCCGATGGCGGAGCAGATCGGCCTTGCCCACGTACAGGACCCGGCCATCGGGGCCCTTCATCAGGTAGACCCCCGGCGAGAGCGGGAGCTGCCGCAGGACGGTGCGAAGGTGCGTGTCGCGCTGACCGGCCAGGGTCATGGCAGGCTCGGCGAAGGGCTCGCAACGAGGGTCGGCAGCAGTCGCGCCAGCTCGGCCTCGAGGTACGCCTGGAGCGGGGCGTAGTCGCTCCCCGAGGCGCGACCGATCACGACCAGGATGTACTGCCCGATGCTGTTGCTCGTCGCCTCAAGGATCACGCCCTCGGTCAGCTCGATGCGTCGGTCCGCTCCGAGATGCTCGGAGAGGAGGTACAGGTCGATGGCCGACAGGTCGGTCGCCAAGAGCGGCGCGGTCGTTCCCTTTAGTGCGTCCATGATCGCCAGACCGGGCCCGAGGGCACTGAACCCGCCTCCGCCCAGCTTGCTGCGCAGCGCGGCCAGGACCCGCTGCTGACGGACCGACCGCGCGAAGTCCGTCGATTCGGCGGTCACGCTCGTATAGCGCGAACGCGAATAGTCCAGGGCGTGCACCCCGTCAAGAAAGATCGACCCAGCTGCAAAGGAGCCACCGTCCCAGTTCCCCGCGAAGAACTTGCTTTCGTCCCATGTGTATTGGAATGCGACCGGGTTGTCGACCGTGACACCGCCAACGCTGTCGATCATGGCCTTGAACCCCGTGAAATCGAGCGCCATCCAGTGCTCGATGGGCAGCCCGGTGATCTTGGCAAGGACGGACGTTGCCGCTCGACCTGCCTCGTACACGCCGCCGCCCACATAGCCGTCGGCGAACGCCTCGTTGATCTTCGCGTTGTTCGGTAGCTCGGGGAGACCCTGGACCCACAGGTCGCGAGGGATGGGGATCATGGTGGTCGTGCCGGTCTTCGGATCGATCGAGAGGATGATGATCGAATCCGCAAGGTAGGTCCCCCCGGTGTGCTCCGGGCCGCCATACCCGTACATCGCGACGTTGACCCGATCGCTCCCCATCAGGGGGAAGAGGAGCGAGGAGGACGCAGACCCGGCCAAGCTGACCTCGTCGTTGAAGGCCGCCACGCGCTGCCAGAGCAGCCAGCCGCCGGTGCAGCCGCTGAGCAGCACGATCACCAGCAGCAGCACCAGGTTGCGCTTCCAGCGACGGGGGCGGGATGCGGTGGTCCGTGCGCTGCGCCGAGGGCTCACGGGATCGATGCCACGGCTGCGAAGGAGCTCCTCGCGCTCGGTCGCCTCCCGAATCCGGCGCGCGCGCGGCGTCTCGGTGGCGTGGCTCAGCCGGCGGTCGCGCCGGTTCATCGGCAGTTCATCGGTTCGGTGTGAGCATCCCCATGCGGAAGCGGGCGGACGACAGGATATCCCGATAAGCCGCCGATCATGCGCCGATAAGGCTGCTGGCCCGATCTTTGTCCGCATGGCGCTGGCCCAGGCCGCAACCCCTTCCGTGGCTCCGCTGCTCGACGCGCTCGATCCCGAGCAGCGAGCCGCCGCCACCCTGCCGGATGGGCCAGCGCAGATCATCGCCCCGGCGGGCAGTGGCAAGACCACGACCCTCATCGCCAGGCTTGGCGTCCTCCTGACGCGAGGCGTGGCGCCTGAGCGGATCGCCGTGGTCACCTTCAACCGCGAGGCTGCGGAGGAGCTCAGCGCCCGGATCACGACCAGGCTGAGTCCTGCGATCCCCGGAGCCGAGCGGGTCGAGGTGCGGACGCTCCATGCCCTCGCCCGCCAGGTGCTCCTCGACGCCGGCGATCCCGTCCACCTCGTGGCGGATCGCCTGCCCCTGCTGCGAGCGGCTCGCCGGCGGGTCCTCGGCCGTCGTGCGCCGGATGCGCCGCCGGTCCCCGAGGCGGCCGAGCTCGACACATTGCTATCGGCCTGGAAGGTCGAGGGGAGGTCGCCTCCAGATGCCGCCCAACCGGCCCTTGCCGTCTTCGCCGACCTCCTGGCCGCCCGTGGCGCACTCGACTTCGACGACCTCGTCGTCCGGGCCGTCGACCTGCTCCAGCGTGACTTGTCCCTCCGTACGAGGTGGCAGAGCCGCTTCAGCCACGTTGCGGTCGACGAGTTCCAGGACGTGGACGCCGCTCAGCTCCGGATGGTGCGCATCCTGGCCGAGCCGGAACAGAACCTCTTCGTGGTGGGCGACGACGACCAGACGATCTACGCCTGGCGCCTCGCCGACGTGCGGCGGATTCTCGGATTCTCCGAGCTCTACCCGGAGGCGCGGCGCGTGCAGCTCGCCACGAACTACCGATGTCCCCCGGCAGTCGTTGCCGCGTCGCGCCGGCTCATCGCCACGAATGCAGAGCGCTTCGAGAAGCGAATCGAGGCGACGCCCGGCCGGCGCGCCGAGCCGACCGCGATCGTGATGATGGCGTCAGTCGGCCACGACTGGGCCGACCGGCTTGCGGCCTTGTCTGCCTCCGAGGCGGGAAGCAGTGGAGGCTGCTGCATTTTGGCTCGCACCCGGGCGGAGCTCACCCCGGTTGCACTGGCGCTGCTTCGCGCAGGCCGGCCACACGCCACGACGCTGCCGACGCCACTCGAGGCTGACCCCGTCCGCGCCCTTCTCGACGCCGCCCGCCGCCTTCCCGGCGGCGACCCGCCGTTCTCGTCCCTCCTGCGCCTCCGCGCCAGACGCGGCTGGCGTCGGGGCGACGGCGATGACGCGCTCGGCGACGACGATCACGCCGCGATCGACGCACTGCTCGGCTGGGCCGTGGCCTTCGTCCGCCTTGACCGATTCCTGGCCGCGGGGGAAGAGGTCATCGCACGCCTCAGCCGCCTGCGCGACCCGACTGCCCCGATCGAGCTGGTGACGGTGCACGGCGCAAAGGGCCGGGAGTGGCCGACAGTCGTGGTGATCGGGTTCGAGGAGGACCGCTTCCCGAACCGCCGGGCTCTCCTCGGCGCGACCGACGCGGTTCGGGCAGTCGAGGAGGAGCGGCGGCTTGCCTACGTGGCGCTCACGCGGGCGACCCGGCGGCTGGTGCTCGCCTTCGACCCGGCTCGCCCCTCACGATTCCTCGTCGAGATGGGCTACAGCCCCACCTCCGGGGCCACGGCTGAAAGGTAGCGAACCATCCGGGCGACATGCTCGTCGAGGTCGAGGCCCACCTCGTCCGCCCCGGCCAGCAGCATCCCGCGTGGCACGGCTCGGGCGAAGGCCTTGTCCTTCATCCGCCTGCGAACGTTGGTTGGCTCGACGTCCTCGAGCTTTCGCGAGGGACGCATGAGCGCCACCGCCACCAGGAAGCCGGCCATCTCGTCGCAGGCGTACACAAGGTGGTCGAGGCGACTGGTGCGGGGCACACCGAGCGCATCGTTGTGGGTGCGCACGGCCTGGACGATCTCGTCGGGGTAGCCGCGCCGCACGAGCTCTTCAGCCGCGATCGCGCCGTGGGTGGCGGCATCGGGGAAGCGCTCGTAGTCGAGGTCGTGCAGGAGGCCGGCAATCCCCCAGCGCTCCACGGTGTCGGCGTCAGCGCCGTCGTCGGCCGCGTAGCCGCGGACACCGGCCTCCACCAGCAGACCGTGCTTGCGAAGCGAGGGGTTTGCGTTCCACTCGTGCAGGAGCGCCCGCGCGTCCTCTCGGGTTGGCATCGGGCGACTGGTCGCTGTCAGCTGCGGCGTGCCGCGAGCATCTGGAAGACGCCTGCCGCGATCAGCCCCACGATGCCAAGGGCCACGAACGCCACCCCCCATTCGGCGTGGTTGAACACGGTTGACCAGATGCCGACCACCGTGAGGAAACGCCCAGGACCACGAGCGCCGCGACTGCCATATCACCCTCCAGATTGGTAAGCCGGATACCGCGGCGGATGATACGGGGTCCGGTCCGTACCGCAAACACCCAACTAACCCGCGACCGCCGCCGGCTCGCGCTTTCGGGTGCGGCGCATCGGCACCTCGTCACTGATCCCCAGCGCGCGACGGAGGTAACGACCCGTGTGCGACGACTTCGTTCTGGCGACCTCTTCGGGCGTCCCGGCCTTGACGAGGTCGCCGCCCGCCGCGCCACCCTCCGGTCCGAGGTCGATCACCCAGTCGGCGCTCTTGATGACGTCGAGGTTGTGCTCGATCACGACGACCGTGTTCCCGGCGTCCACGAGCCGACCGAGCACCTGGAGGAGACGCGCGACGTCGTCGAAATGCAGCCCCGTGGTCGGCTCGTCCAGGATGTACAGGGTCTGGCCGGTCGCTCGTCTGGAGAGCTCAGTCGAAAGCTTGACGCGCTGGGCCTCGCCGCCGGAGAGGGTCGTGGCCGGCTGACCGAGGTGGACGTAGCCCATCCCCACGTCATGCAGAGTCTGCAGCCTGTTCCTGATTGAAGGCACGGCAGTGAAGAAGGCGAGCGCCTCGTCGACAGTCATCTCCAGGATCTCGGCGACGTTGTGGCCCTTGTAATGGATCTCGAGCGTCTCGCGGTTGTAGCGCTTCCCCTTGCAGACCTCGCACTGGACGTAGACATCGGGCAGGAAGTGCATCTCGATCTGCACGATCCCGGCGCCCTCGCAGGCCTCGCAGCGTCCGCCCTTCACGTTGAAGCTGAACCGACCGGGGCGGTAGCCACGCAGCCGCGACTCGGGCACTGCGGCCAGCAGCTCACGCAGCGGCGCCCACAGCCCGGTGTAGGTGGCCGGGTTCGAGCGCGGCGTGCGACCGATAGGGCTCTGATCGATCTCGATCACCTTGTCCACCTGGTCGATTCCCTCGATCGCGTCGTGGGCGCCGGGGCGCTCGCGGGCACCCCAGATGCGCGCCGCCAGGGCCGGATAGAGGATCTGGGTCACAAGGCTCGACTTGCCCGAGCCGCTCACCCCGGTGACCGCCACGAAGCGGCCGAGCGGGAAGGCGATGTCCACCCCACGCAGGTTGTTCTCGCGTGCGCCGCGCACGGTCAGCCACTCACCGCTGCCGCGGCGACGCCGCGCTGGCGCCGGCGCGGCGCGGTCGCCGCGGAGGTAGGCCGCGGTGATGGAGCGCGGGCTGCGCAGCAAGTCCGGGAGGCTGCCCGAATGAATGAGCTCGCCCCCGTGTTCGCCCGCCCCGGGGCCGATGTCGATCACCCAGTCGGCGGCGCGGATCGTCTCCTCGTCGTGCTCGACCACGATCAGGGTGTTGCCGAGGTCGCGCAGCCGCATGAGCGTTGCGATGAGCCGGTCGTTGTCCCGCTGGTGCAGGCCGATCGACGGCTCGTCGAGGATGTAGAGGACGCCCATCAGGCTCGACCCGATCTGTGTCGCCAGCCGGATGCGCTGCGCCTCGCCCCCGGAGAGCGAGCCGCTCGCGCGGTCGAGGGTCAGGTAGTCGAGGCCCACGTCCACCAGGAAGCCGAGCCGCGCGCGGATCTCCTTCAGGACCTGCCGGGCGATCTGGTTCTCACGTTCCGTGAGGAGTCCCGGCAGGCCGGCGTACCAGGCAAGCGCATCGGTCACCGAAAGGCGAGTCGTCTCGGTGATGTTGCGATCCCCGACCGTGACCGAGAGCGATTCGGGCTTGAGCCGCATCCCGCCGCAGGTCGGGCACGGTCGCTGGGTCATGTAGCGCTCGATCTCCGTCTTGGTGGCCTCAGAGCTCGTCTCGCGATAGCGGCGCTCGAGGTTGGGAAGGACTCCTTCGAACGTGGTGGCGTAGGAGTGTTCCTGCCCCTGGCGCGACGTGTACTTCACGGTGACCCGCTCGCCGTCGTTCCCGCGCAACAGGATCTGGCGCGCCTCCTCGGAGAGCTCCCCGACCGGCGTATCGGTGCGGAAGCCGTAGCGATCTGCGACCGCCTCCAGGATGGTCGAGAACCAGGAGGCCGTGGCCACCATCCGCCGCCACGGAAGGACGGCTCCCTCGCCCAGCGACAGGGATGCGTTCGGGAGCACGAGGTCGGGATCGATCTCGAGCCGATTCCCCAGGCCGGTGCAGGCGGGGCATGCCCCGTGCGGCGAGTTGAAGCTGAAGTTGCGCGGCGCGGGCTCCTCGAAACTGCCGCCGTGCTCGGGGCAGGCGTACCGCTCGCTATAGAGGCGGTCGCCCCCCTTTGGCCCGTCATCCGGCAGGTGCACCAGCAGGGTGCCGTCCGAGAGGCGCAGCGCGGTCTCGATCGAGTCGGCCATCCGCGATGCGTCGGGGCGGGTTTTCCCTTCGTCGTCCTTGCGGCGCACGACGAGGCGGTCGACCACGACCTCGATCGAGTGCTTGAATTTCTTGTCGAGGTCGATCTTCTCGTCGAGCTCCCGCAGCTCTCCGTCGACCCGCACCCGCACGAAGCCCCCCTGCTTGGCGCCTGCGAGGAGCTTCTCGTGCTCGCCCTTGCGGTCGCGCACCAGGGGAGCAAGCAGCATCAGCCGCGTCCCCTCCGGCAGCTCGTACAGCTGGTCGATGATCTGCTCAACCGTCTGTCGGGCGATCTCGCGGCCACAGATCGGGCAGTGCATGCGACCGATTCGCGCAAAGAGGAGTCGGAGGTAGTCGTAGACCTCGGTCACAGTCCCGACCGTCGACCGTGGGTTCTTGCTCGAGCCTTTCTGGTCGATGCTGATCGCCGGGCTGAGACCGTCGATCTGGTCGACGTCCGGCTTCTCCATCTGGCCCAGGAACTGGCGCGCGTAGGCGCTGAGAGACTCGACGTAGCGACGCTGTCCCTCGGCGTAGATGGTGTCGAAGGCGAGGCTGCTCTTGCCGCTTCCCGAGAGACCGGTGATCACGATCAGGCGGTCCCTCGGCATCTCCACGTCGATGTTCTTGAGGTTGTGCTCGCGCGCGCCACGCACGACGATCCGATCGGATGGCATCGCGCTCGATGATATCAGATCGATATGAACGCCTGTTCGGTTCTCCCTACCGCAGGAGACCGTCGTAGCCGCTGACGCGGAACGTGTTCCTGCAGCGATCGACCCGATCCGGGACGCAGCTCGCAGCGGCGCCGTCATCGAAATGACCGGTGAAGATGAGCTGCTGCAGCCGCAGGTTCGGGCCGCCCGGCTCTGCTCGAGATGGGAATGGGCGGCCGTCCGGAGCCGCCAACCGCAGGCCTGCGCGCTCAAGGTCCGCCTGGGTCACGTCCTCCGCGGGCTGCGCACTGAGCAGGACACGCAGCGGGCAGTCGCGCTGCAGCCATGCGACGCTGGCGTCCACCCCCCCGTCGTCGCCGACGCAGTCCCCCGAGAGTTCGGCGTACCAGCCGACGATGCGCAGCTCGGCGTCACCATGCCCTTTCGCCGGATCCTGCTGGGACAGGATCTCCCCGACCGGGTACTCGGTCAGCTCCGGCCGCACGTCGCCGAGCGATCCGACCACGAGCATCAGGAATACGAAGAGCCCGAGCCCTGCCACCAGCGCCAGCCCGATCCGGGTTTCGCGAATCACGCGGTGATCGCCGCCCAGCGACCCTTCAGCCGCTCGATTCCCCGACGCCACAGTTCGACGTGGGCCGGGTCATTCAGCCACGTCGATGCACCAGAGGGATGTGGCAGCGCCAGTACCGATGCGCCCGGGGCTGCTTCCCAGGTCAGCTCCCTCCCGACGAGCTCGTCGAGCCGGACATCAGGCCCGAATGCGAACCGATGCGCCAGGCCACCGACCAGCACCACCAGCCGCGGGGCGAGCAGCTCCACCTCGTTTCGCAGGTACGGCCCCCAGCGCTGCACGTCGGCCCGGGATGGCGGCGAGTCGACGGAGGAGCCCGCCCGGCGACCCGGATAGCACTTCCCGACCGAGGTCACGTACCAGCGCGACCGGAAGTCCTCCAGGCCGACGCCGGCCAGCCCGAGCCAGCCGACGAGCCGCCGCCCGGCGTCGTGGGCGAACGGCAGGCCAGTCTCGATCTCGCGCCAGCCGGGCGCCTGGCCGATCAGCATCGCCGCCTCCCTCCCGTCGCCCGAGAAGACCGGCGGCGCGGCTCCATCGCAGCGGGGCATCGAGTCCTGTAGCTCGCGCAGCGGCGTGCCCGCCGGGGCTCGGCGCGGTACGGGGAGCGGCCATGCGCCGCCATGCCTCACCCGCTTCGGCGCGACGGTGGAGATCAGCGCGTGCCTCCGCCAAGCTCGTCGGCGAGCCGCAGGTCATCGGCGATCGCCAACCGTAGCGCGCGTCGGACGCCGTCTCCCATCGCACCGGCGGCCTCGAGTGCCGCTGTCAGCACGTCTCGCGCCTGGTAGAGACGGTCGACCGGGTCGGCGACCGAGTCGCCGCCGAGGTCGGCCGCTGGGCCGCCGAGCTGGGACGCCAGCGCGAGGTCCTGCCGCTCGATCCGCTCGAGCGCGTCGGCGGGCGCGGCGACGCCCGCTGTGTCGAGCCGATCAGCGAGCAGCTCGCGAGCCAGCTCCAGCCAATGCAGGTAGCGGCTGAACTCGTCATCGCCCGGCGGCAGGTCGTCCAGGCTGAAGCCGGCGCGCACCCCGTCGGAGGTTGAGGCGCGTTCCACCTCGTACCAGTTGTCGCCGACGAAGGTGGGAGCCTCCTCGCCGCCGGCGCGCAGCCGGTCGACGACGCGAGCGACGCGGCGAGGCATCTCGTTCGTGGCCTCGACGTCGGAGGCCGCGAAGACCGCGCAGCCGGGCAGCTCGGCTGCGTAGGCGGCGACGGTGGTTCCAGCGTCGATTCCCGTCTCGACGAAGATCGCGTGGGGCATCGTGCCGGCCATCGCGACTCCCTACGGCCGGCGGCGGCGGGGCGGCCGGCGGCGCGATCCCGCGGCGATGATGTTCGGCCGCGCTGCCGTGCTGAAGACCTCCCGTGGCGCGCGGCGGGTGGGATCGTTCCCAAACTCCCCCGCCTCGGCGGCTGCGGCGTACACGTCGGCGGGGATGCTCCCCGGCGCCGCGGCCAGCTCCTCGCGGAGGCGGCGCAGCTGGAGGATCTCGTCGCGGAGGGCCGCGGCACGCTCGAACTCCAGGTTCCGGGCGGCCTCCTTCATCTGCGCTTCGAGGCGGGTCATCATCGAGGCCAGCTCTTCCGGCTCCTTGCCGGCCACGTCGAGCTCAGCCCGCTCCTCCGCGACGCGGCGCAGCCCGCTGTTGATGTCGCGGATCTCCTTGATGATCGTCTCGGGCACGATCCCGTGCTCGGTGTTGTAGGCGACCTGCTTCTCGCGCCGCCGGCTGGTCTCCTCGATCGCGACACGCATCGAATCCGTCTCGCGGTCGGCGTACATGATCACCCGACCACCGATGTTGCGGGCCGCCCGCCCGATGACCTGGATCAGGGAGCCACCCGACCGAAGGAAGCCCTCCTTGTCGGCATCGAGGATCGCCACGAGTGTCACCTCGGGCAGGTCGAGTCCCTCGCGCAGCAGGTTGATGCCGACGAGCACGTCATACACGCCCAGTCGCAGGTCGCGCAGGATCTCGACCCGCTCCAGCGTGTCGACCTCGCTGTGCAGCCACTGCACCTTGATCCCCAGCTCGGCCAAATAATCGGCGAGGTCCTCGGCCATCTTCTTGGTCAGCGTCGTGACCAGGGCCCGCTCGCCCCGCGCCACCGTGTCTCGAATCTCCGCCAACAGGTCGTCGATCTGGCCAGCCGTCGGCCGCACCGTGATCATCGGGTCGACCACGCCGGTGGGGCGGATGAACTGCTCCGCCACCCGCTCCGCGCGCTCGGACTCGTACGGGCCGGGCGTGGCGCTCATGTAGATCACCTGGTTCACATGGTCCTCCCACTCCTCGAAGGTGAGTGGTCGGTTGTCGAGCGCGGACGGCAGCCGGAACCCGAAGTCGACCAGGATCTCCTTGCGGGTCCGGTCGTTCTTGTACATGCCGTGCACCTGCGGGACGCTGATGTGGCTCTCGTCGACGATCAGCAGGAAGTCGGTTGGAAAGTAATCGATGAGGGTCCAGGGACGGCTCCCCTCCTCGCGCCCGGCCAGGTGCCGACTGTAGTTCTCGATCCCGGAGCAGTAGCCGACCTCGCGCATCATCTCGAGGTCGAAGTCGGTGCGCTGCTTGAGCCTGGCCGCTTCCAGGTCGCGCCCCTGGGTCGAGAGCCAGGCGACCCGCTCCTCCATCTCGGACTCGATCTTGGTGATCGCCAGCAACAGCTTGTCGCGCGGCGTCACGTAGTGGCTGGCGGGATAGAAGTTGACCTCGTTGCGCTCGGCGAGCACCTCGCCGGTGAGCGAGTCGACCTCGACGATCTTCTCCACCTCGTCGCCGAACATGTCGACGCGCACCAGGTACTCGCCGTGTGGTGGCTGGACCTCGAGGACATCGCCGCGCACCCGGAATCTCGCCCGCGCCATGGCGGCGTCGTTGCGCTGGTACTGCAGGTCGACGAGGTGCCGCAGGATCCCGTCGCGCCGGTAGTGCCCGCCGACCTTCAGGTTGATGACTGTCGCCCCGTAGTCGACCGGCGCGCCGAGGCCGTAGATGCATGACACGGACGCGACGATGATCACGTCACGCCGCTCGAAGAGCGCACGGGTGGCGTTGTGCCGGAGCCGATCGATCTCGTCGTTTCGGGACGAGTCCTTCTCGATGTACGTATCGGACCGGGGTAGGTAGGCCTCCGGCTGGAAGTAGTCGTAGTAGCTCACGAAGTACTCGACCGCGTTATCCGGGAAGAACTCGCGGAACTCCTGGTAGAGCTGGGCGGCGAGGGTCTTGTTGTGAGCCATCACCAGCGTTGGCTTGCCGACCGCCTCGATCACCTTTGCCGCAGTGAAGGTCTTGCCCGTCCCGGTCGCGCCCAGCAGGACCTGGTGCTTCAGGCCGCTTCCGACGCCGTCGACGAGGGCGGCGATGGCGGTCGGCTGATCGCCAGTCGCCTCGAATGGCGCGCTGACCTTGAGATCGGGCATGGAGGGGACAGCCTCGTGGCGATGAACGGAGGGGTGAGATGAATTCTAGCGAACCGCCATGAAGGCCTCATAGGTGCCCTCGACCTGACGTCGCGTCTCCTCGAGGGAAGCCGATCCATCGATGACCCGGTCCGCCGCGGCGACCTTGTCGGCCTGCTGCGTCTGGTTCGCCAGTCGTGCGCGGGCAGCCTCCTCGCCCATCCCCCGCTCTGCCAGTCGCTTCAGCGCATGCCCCTCCTCGCAGCGAACCACCCAGATCTCATCGCAACCATCGAGGAGAGGCGATTCGAATAGCTTGATCGCCTCCACACAGGCCGCCTCCGCGCCGGCGTCCATGAGCTCGGAGAGGCGTGACCGCACCTCGTCGCGCACGGGTGGATGAAGGATGGCTTCGAGGTCGGTGAGCGCCGACGGATCGGTGAACACGATCTCGGCCAGCTCCCGCGCGTCCAGCGTCCCGAAGCGCTCCTCGATGCGCCCTCGTACCTCGCCGTCGTTCAGGCGCACCTGGCGCGCCACGGCATCGGCGTCGATGACCGCCACCCCCAGGTCGCGCAGCATCCCGGCGACCGTGCTCTTGCCACAGCCGATGTTCCCGGTCAGGCCGATGACCTTCATGCCGTCGTCGCCCCTTCGGGCAGCCGCTGGCAATGGGGGCAGAAGTGCGTGCTGCGCTGCCCGACGACGATCCGCGAGATCGGGCGGCCGCAGCGCGCACATGGTGCCCCGGTACGCTGGTAGACCGCCAGACGCTCCGCGTTGTCGCCCGGCTCGCCGTCCACTCCTACGTAGTCGGCGAAGCTGCTCCCGCGGTTTGCGATCCCCTGGCGCAGCACCGCGCGCACGGCCCGATGGAGGCGCCGCACCTCGTCCGTGGTCAGCGTGTCGGCGGCGCGCAGCGGGTGCAGCCGCGCCCGCCAGAGCGCCTCGTCGGCATAGATGTTGCCCACCCCGGCGATGAAGGTCTGGTCCAGCAACAAAGTCTTCAGCCGAGCCGACCGCCCCTCCAGTCGCTCCGCCAGGCGCGCCGCGCTGAACGAATGCGCCAGCGGCTCCGGGCCATGGCGCGCGAACACGTCGCCGACCCGGTAGGGCTGTTGCGCCTCGGCGACGCGCCACTTGCCGGTCCGCCGAGCAGCCCTGCGCCGGATCCCGCCTCGCTCCCAGAGCCCGATCCGGCCGAACTTGCGCACGTCCCGGTAGCGCAGCTCGCGGCCATCGGCGAGGCGGAAGACGACGCGGGCATATCGGTCGTCCGGGGTCCCGGCCGGGGCGACGATGAGCGCACCGGTCATGCGCAGCGCCACGGTCATCACCCGCCCATCGACGAGGTGCAGCAGGACGCTCTTGGCGCGCCGCCCGACCCGGCCAATCGTCGCCCCGCGCAGCTCGGCCGCGAACCGCTCACCCGGCTGCGGGTGACGGATCGTGCGCTCCCAGCGCACCTCGGCATCGGTGATCGTGGCGCCCGCCACCCAGCGCTGCAGGTCGCGCGCCACTGTCTCGACCTCGGGCAGCTCCGGCATCAGTCCTCACGCACCGATCGGCTCGGCGATCGCCTCTTCGGCCTCCTCGCGAGCCACGTCAGTGGAGGTCTTGGGCACGCGTCGCCACGCGCCGTCCTCGCGGAGATACTTGTCCATCTCCTGCCAGTTCGCCCCGACCTTGAAATCGACCTCGAGCGGCGGGTCGAGCGGCAGTGCGCCCTCCATCACCTCGCGGGCGAGCTCGGCCAGGACGGGCAGCTCCTCCGCATCGGTCTCGAAGACAAGCTCGTCGTGCACCTGCAGGAGCATCCGGGAGTGCAGGCCGCGCTCGCGCATCATCGCCTGCAGCCGGACCATTGCAATCTTGATCCCATCCGCCGCGGTGCCCTGGATCGGCATGTTGATCGCCATCCGCTCTCCCGCCGATCGCAGGGCGCTGTTGCGGGCAGTCAACTCCGGGAGGTACCGCCGCCGTCCGAGCAGGGTACTGACGAAGCCCTGGTCGCGAGCCAGGATCCGCATCTCGACCGTGTAGCGCCGGATCCCCGGATAGGCGGTGTAGTAGTCGGCGATGTACCGATCCGCCTCCTCGATCGGGATGCGCAGCCGCTGCGACAGGCCATAGCCCGACAGTCCATACGCGATCCCGTAGTTGATCATCTTGGCCACGCTCCGCTCGCGCGGGCCGACCTGCTCGGGCGTCAGTCCCAGGACGCGCGATGCAGCCGCGAGGTGGACGTCGTGGTGGGCAGCGAAGTCGGCCTTGAGGCCCTCGTCGCCCGAGACATGCGCCAGGATGCGCAGCTCCTGCTGTGAGTAGTCGGCGCCTAGGAGCAGCTTGCCGGGGGGCGCGACGAAGGCCCCGCGGATGCGGCGGCCAAGCGCGGTGCGGACCGGGATGTTCTGGAGGTTCGGATCGGTGCTCGACAGCCGACCGGTGGCGGCAACCGCCTGGGAGTAGGTGGTATGCACTCGGCCATCGGCATCTGCCAACAGCGGCAGCGAGTCGACATACGTGGACTTCAGCTTGGCCACCTGGCGGTGCTCGAGGATCAGGTCGATCATCGCGTGCTTGTCGCGAAGCTCCTCCAGGACCGATGCATCCGTCGAGAAGCCGGTGCGGGTCCGCTTCGTTCCCGGCAGCTCCAGCTCGTGGAAGAGGATCTGCTCGAGCTGCTTGGGCGAGCCGATGTTGAAGTCATGGCCGACCAGCTCGTAGATGCGCGTCTCGAGCGAGGCGAGCTGCCCCCCGAACTCCTCCGCCATCGCCGCCAGCTTCGGCTTGTCGATCGCCACGCCCGCCAGCTCCATGTCGGCCAACACGGGCAGGAGCGGCATCTCGACCTCGTCGAAGAGGGCGGCGAGGCCCGCCTCGCCCAGCTCGGCCTGGAGCGCCGGCCTCAGGAGGAGCGCGATGAGCGCTTCGCCGGCAGCGCGGCGGGCAGCTACCGACTCCTCGGCCCCGGACTCACCGCTGACTGGCCGCGGCGGCAGCTCGCTGCCGTACCGATTGGCCGCCAGGTCGTCGAGGGTCTGGGCGCGCAGCGCCGGGTTGAGCATGTACGAGGCGATGAGGCTGTCGAAGGCGGCGCCGTGGAGCGTAAGACCGGCAGTGGCGAGGAGGACGGCAAGCTGCTTGAGGTCGTGCCCGATCAGCGTCCGGTCGTCGCGCGCGAACCAGCGCGGCAGCCACGGTGCACCGTTCGTCGCCTCCGACCCGAGCGGCAGGTACCACGACGAACCATCGGCGCCGGCCATGGCGATCCCGAGGAGCGTGCGGTCGTGCGTCCGCCCGGGCCCCGCGGTCCACCCCAACCCGACGTCCTCCCCGTGCGCGGCGAGCCACGCCTCGAGCTCCACCCGGTCCGCCTCGCTACGCGCGATCCGTGGATCGACGTGCTCGATCGCTCCAGCGGGGTCGACGAGTGGATCGGGTGCGGCGCGCGATGACCCCGCTTCGGCGGCCGGGCGGCCTGCCACGGATGCCGGGGCTCCGCCGCCGAGCAGGTCGAGCGAAAGCTGGAGGCCGCCCTTCGTGTCGCGCTCCGGCGCGTCGTGCCCGGTCGGCGCGATGCTCGACGGCGGCAGGCGATCGATCAGCGACCGGAACTCGAGCTCGCGCAGGCGCTGGGCGACGGCGCGACGGTCGTACCGCCCTGTGCGGGCCGACTCGAGATCCAGCTCCACCGGCAGGTCGGTCACGATGCGGCCGACGCGACGCGACAGGAATGCCGACTCCCTGTGCTCGGCCAGGCGCTCACTGAGCTTCCCCTTCACCTCGTCGAGGTGCTCGTACAGGTTGTCGAGCGAGCCGAACTGCTGAAGCAGCGCGACTGCGGTCTTCTCGCCGACCCCTGGCACCCCGGGGATGTTGTCGGAGGTGTCTCCCTTGAGCGCCTTGTAGTCGAGCATCTGGTCGG
>JBDTYC010000017.1:0-15298 GCA_040005815.1 Chloroflexota bacterium | reverse complement strand
CGGCTCGACTGGGACGAGCGCAAGGCCTTCGTGACCCGCACCGACGTCGACTACTACACCGATGCCGACCTCGGCATCACGCTCAAGGTGCTCGAGGTCTTCGACGAAGCCGATGAGCCACCAGCCGGCAAGCGACAGCGCGGCGAGGTGATGGTCGCCTGGAAGGTGACCATGTTCAAGAAGATCAAGTACCACACCCACGAGAACGTCGGATGGGGCTCGATCGCCATCCCCGAGCAGGAGATGCACACCACCGCCTGCTGGCTCGTCCCGCCGGCGGAGGTGGTGAACCGATACGACCGCGACACGCTGGACGGCGCGCTCATCGGGCTCGCCCGCGTGGCACGGACGACGGGGTCCCTGCTCCTCATGTGCGACCCGCGCGACCTCGGCGTGCTGGCCCAGGTCCAGGCGCCCTTTACTGGGCGACCGACCCTCTACCTGTACGACGCGGTGCCGGGCGGCGTGGGACTGACCGAGCGACTCTTCACCCTCACCGATCAGCTGATCCGAGCCTGCCGCGAGGCGGTCGACTCCTGCGCCTGCGCCGATGGCTGCCCGGCCTGCGTCGGCCCGGCGACTGAGGTTGGACGAGATGGGAAGGCCACCGTCTCCGAGCTGCTCGCGGCCATGGCTTGACCGATGCGCACCCTCGCCGATCGCCTTGCGGAGATGCGGACGGAGCGGGGAGGCCACGTCCCGCCGCGCCCTTCGCTCGTTCCGTCAGCCGCCAATCGTGCGGAGGTCCTCGCTCGCTGGTTCGGGGCACGTCTCGAGGTCGCGCCCGATGGAGCGGCGGTCGTCGTGGAGCGGCGGGTCGCCTTGCCGCCGGCAACCGTCGCGAGCCTGGCGGACCTCACGCCTGCCTGCTACTTCGACACGGAGACCACCGGCCTCTCGACCGGGGCCGGCACTGTGGTCTTCCTGGCGGGCCTCGGCCACCTCGAGGGCGACCACCTGGTCGTCCGCCAGCTGCTCCTCCCCGACTATCCGCACGAGGCGGCGCTGCTCCGGCTGGCGGCAGCTGAGCTAGCCGCGCTGCCGCGGGTCGTCACCTACAACGGGCGCGGCTTCGACCTGCCGCTGCTGATCACGCGCCTGACCGTGCACCGCCTCTTCCGGGAGATGGCGGCGCTGCCCGTCGTGCACGACGATCTGCTGCCCGTCGCCCGGCGGCTCTATCGGCGGCCACTTGGCGGCGCGCGACTGGCCGACGTGGAATTCGGGGTGCTGGGGGTCATCCGCAACTCTGACTGCCCCGGGAGCGAAGTCCCGGCCCGCTACTTCGGCTACCTCCGCGGCGGCTCCCCGGACCTGCTAACCGACGTCCTCGACCACAACCTCCAGGACATCGTCTCGCTCGCGCTGCTCGAGGCTGAGGTCGAACGGATGCGCGCGGGAGGCTGGCGCGACGCGCCAGTGCTCGATCCGCACGGGATGGCGGTTGAGCTGTTGCGTCATGGGGCGACCGAGGAGGCCCTCGAGGTGGTCGAGGCGGCGATGCAGCCCGGCGTCGCCCAGGACCGCGCCCACGCGCTGCGTCGGATGGCCGCCCGCCTCCTACTTGGCGCCGGACAGATCGAGCGGGCAGAGGAGCTGTGGACCTCCGCCACCCGCCGCGCCTCCACCGATTCCGCTGCCGCATGGCTGGAGGTGGCCCGCATCCGGGAGCGACACCGCGCCGACCTGCGAGGGGCGCTGGAGGCCGCGGCGACAGCATCGCGGGTGCTCGACCTCGCCTTCGCCCTGGGGCGGGGTGGCGGGATCCTGGAGCTGGGGAGAGTCCGGCTGCGAGTCGAGGCTCGTCTGCGGAGGCTGCGCCGCTGGGTTGCGGCCGCCGAGCGACGCGCCGCGAGGGCGCAACGGGTGGCCTGAGGCTAGCCTCGCCGCTCCTCAAGGACCTCCGCGACGATCCGCATCGCGTCTCCGGCTCGGCGCTCCATCGTCACCGTCGGATCGCCACCACCCATCGCGAGGAACGCGGCGAGGATGTCGCCGGCCCCGACCGTGGAGACGGAGTCGACGCGCTGCGGGACTGGAAGGTGGCGCACCGAGCCATCCGCGTCGAGCCAGAGGCCGTCGGCCCCATCGGTCACGATCAGCGCCGGTTTGGTGCCGACCGCGTGCCGGAGCGCGCTGAGCTGCTCGCGTGGATCGCGGGATTCCGCCAGCAGGTCCTCGCGGCTTGCAACGAGCAGGTCGAACCGGCCCAGGTCGTCAACGGCGGCCGCCCCAAGCGCAGCGATCGGCAACGGCCCAACGTCGGCCCCCTCTTCAAGGCTGCGCAACCAGCCCTGGAGGATCGCGGCACGGACTGGAACCGACGCCAGGAGCGCCAGGTCCTCGGTAGCGACCTCCCCCGCCACGGGGGCGACCAATATCGCATCGGCCGGCGCCACCAGCGCCGAGCCGGGGACATCCACCCGGCCGCCACGACGCTCGAGCCTCAGCCGCCGACCTTGGGCGGTGTCGTGATGGCTGAAGGTCGCGGTCGCATCGGCATCCGCCGCCTCGAGCGCGACGGCGAGCTGGCGAAGCTCCTCGACGGCCGACCGGGCTTCGGGCTCGGGTCCGGCCACCGTCGCGACAGCAACGCGCAGCCCCCGCGCGGTGACGGCCCGTGCGATGTGCAGGACCGAGCCGCCTGGAGCCGTGGAGCCATCGGCGAATCGGTCGATCGTCAGGCCGCCGATCACGAGCAGGTCAGGCCGGGCGGCTATCATCGGGCCATCATGAAACTCTTCTTCTACGAGCTGCACGAGGGCGCCACCGACCTCCTGACCGATGCGGTTCTCGTCAGCGACCAGCAGTACACGCCGCAGGCGTTCGCCGCGCTCGTGCTCGCTGCCCGGGAAGCGGTGGTCGACACCTTCGAGGAGGACACGCTGGTCGAGGCGATCGCTCGCGAGCTGGAACGCAGCCACGGGTTCACCTACGCCGGCGACGAGAAGCTGACAGCCAGCATGAGCGTCGGGATGGACGTGGCGGACACGTACCTGGTCGAGACCAGCGATGAGTTCCGCAGCGTCATCGCCGAGGTCGACCTCTCCTCGTAGGCCGCTCTCCCGCCCTCAGCGGGCGACGTTGAAGAGGATCTCGATCACGTCCCCGTCCCGCACCGCATAGGTCTTCCCCTCGGAGCGCAGCAGCCCGCGCTTGCGAGCCTCCGCCATGCTGCCGCAGGCCATCAGGTCGTCGTAGGTGACCACCTCGGCCCGGATGAAGCCGCGGGCCAGGTCGGAGTGGATCGCAGCAGCGGCATCGACCGCATTCGCGCCACGCTGCAGCGTCCACGCACGGCATTCGTCCTCCCCGGCAGTGAAGAACGAGAAGAGGCCAAGCAGGGCGTAGGTCAGGTGGATGACCCGCCCGCGGCTCGGCTCGGCGATCCCCAGGTCCTCCATGAAGAGCGCGGCGTCCGCCTCGGAGAGCTGCGCCAGCTCCGCCTCGATCTTGCCAGCCAGGGCTGCCACGTCACTCTGCTGCTGGGCATAGCGGACCCGTCCAACTGCCTCCAGCCCAGCGGCGTCTGCGAGCTGGGCCTCGTCGATGCTCAACACCACCAGCACCGGCTTCTGAGTCAGGAACCGATAGCCGCGCAGGCGCAGCTCGTCGTCCTCGGTCAGCGCGACGGCGCGCAGTGGATGGCCTGCCGAGAGCTCCGGCTCCAAGCGCGCAAGCACCGCCTCCTCCTGTGCATTCGCCTCGCGCTCCGCGGGCGAGCCATGGCGCCCCGACGTTCGCAGCTTCTCGAGGCGCTTCTCGATCACCATCAGGTCGGCGATCGCGAACTCGAGGTCGAGCGCCTCCACGTCGCGCCACGGATCCGGCGGGCCTTCCGCCCCGCCCACGTCGAAGGCGCGGGCTACGTGCAGGAGCGCATCGGCGTTCCGCACCAGCGCCAGGACGTCGGGGTTGATCGTTCCCTCGCGGGTGGCACCGGCCGGGATGGCGACGTCCACGTACGTGACGTCGGCCGGAATCGTCTTGCGCGGTTTGAAGAGTTCCGTGAGGCGGTCCAAACGCTCGTCCGGAACCTTGACCACGCCCATGTTCGGCGCGGCCCGTCCGCCGGAGAAGCCGCCAGTATCGGCCTGGGCGCCGGTGAGGGCGTTGAAGACGGTCGTCTTGCCGCTCCCCGGCAGCCCAACGATGGTGACCTGCACCGGCTAGTACCCCGCCTCCAGGTCGACCACGTTCTCGAGCTGCTCCCCGGCCGCGAAGAGTCGCAGGTTGGCCACGAAGAGGTCGAGTGAGCGGTCCACCACCCGGTCGCTGGACCACGACGTATGCGGGGTGATGATCAGGTTGGTTGTCCCATAGAGCGGCGAGTCGGGCGGCAGCGGCTCCTCGTTGAAGACGTCGAGCACCGCGCCACCAATCCAGCCCGATTCAAGGGCCCTCCGCAGCGCGAGCTCGTCGAGCAGCCGGCCCCGTGCGATGTTGATCAACCAGGCGTGCTCCGGCATCTCCTGCAGCTGCGCCGCGCCGATCAGCCCCGCCGTGTCATCGGTCAATGGCGCGGCGACCACCACGATGTCGCTGCGGCGCAGGAGCTCGCCGAGCTGGTCGAGGGCCAGCAGCTCCACATTTGACGCGTCGCCGGCGCCACGCTCGGGATGTCGACGGGTCGCCAGCACTGTCGCCTCGAAGGGCGCCAGCAGCTTCGCGATCTCGGCGCCGATACTCCCGAAGCCGACGATCCCAACGGTCATGCCACCCAGCTCGGTGCCGCGCAGCGGCTGCCAGGTTCGTTCGCGCTGCAGCTCAAGCAGCTGGGGGAGGCGGCGCGCGATGGCCAGGCACATCATCACCACGTACTCGGCGATGGGTCGGGAGAAGACGCCGCGGGCGTTGGTGACGACCAGGCCGCGCTCGCGCACGGCCGGCGTGGCGACACGATCCACGCCAGCCGAGAAGGAGTGAATCCACTCCAGCCGCGGTGCACGAGCGATGATGTGGTCGAGCACCGAGGCCGGCACCCCGCCCCGCAGCAGCACGCGGGCGGACGCCAGCGCCGCCTCCGCATCATCGTGGACGAGCCCCTCTCGTGACATCTGGACGACGCGCGCGCCGGGCACCGCCTCCAGCTGCGCAGCATGCTCGGCGGAGAGGGGCGCGCCGAAGATCGGGGTCGCCAGGATGACGATCTCGTCGCTCAGGTGAGCTGCTCCTTTGGCTTCCGCCCCTCGATCCGGTCGATCCAGCGCTGCGGGTGACGGATCTCGTCGAGGTCGGGCAGGTTGGCGGGGCCTTCCCAGACCTGATTCAGGAACGGGCGATCTCGAGCTGCCAGCACGGCGGTCACGAATCGCTCCCCGGCCGCGTATTGCTCCATCTTCAGGTCGAGGCCCGTGAGGCGCATGATCGCTCGCTCCATGGCCCCGCGCGCCTCGTTGCGGCGCTCGAAGCGGTCGTGGAGCTTCGCGAAGCCGGGCAGGAGCCGCTCGCCGGCGTCGTTCATGACGTGGTTCGAGTAGCCCTCCAGCAGCGACATGAGCGCCTGCGTGCGACGGAAGGTGCTCAGCTGACCCGGCGTCATCATCCGCTCGAGCCAATGCCCATCGCGTCCCCGCAGTGCGCCGCGCAGCCTCTCCCCAAGCCCGCCGCTATCGGTCGCCATCTGCTCGATCGACTCCCCTACCGATGCCGCGAAATGGTCGCGCAGCCAGGGATACGCCTCGAACTCGAAGGCATGGGTCGCCTCGTGGAGCGCGATGAAGGTGCGGAACTGGGCCAGCGGGACGCCCAGCGTCGCGGCGCTGGCGGTGATGTTGGGCTCGACGAAGTTCAGGCGACCGCGCGCCGCCTGCGCAGCCGCCAGCAGGCTGACGTCATATTGGCCGAGCACCTTGCGGGCCAGGAACGCCATGAGCAGGCCGAGCTGCTGGTTTCCGAAGGAGCGGTTCAGGATCCGGGCGAAGGCTCGGCCAGGGGTATCGGCCCCGACGGTGGCCTCGTTGATGATCCGCTCAACGCGACTGAAAAGCTGCTCGAAGGTCGCCAGGTTGAGGTCGATCCACTCGAAGCGGTCGACTACCGCAGGCGTCTCGAGCGCGCGAGGCAACTCGGCGCCTATCGCCTCCGCCACGATCGGCTCGATGCGCAGCAGCTCGGCCCGATAGAAGGCCTCGGCCGACTGGCGGTCCGCAGCGGTCAGTCCGGCTCCCGCCGGACCGAGCCGGTGACGTGCGATGCGGCGAACCGACTCCCAGTCGATGAGGCGCGTTCCGGCTCGGCGCAGCAGCTCGCGCTGAACCGCGGTGGCGCCGACTGCGAGGAGACCGCCCACGACGATCCCCATCCCGATTCGACCTGTGCTGCGTGCCATGCGAGGAGTCTAGACGGCCGCAACCACCGCCCGCTCAACGGAGGGAAGGGCAGCCCCGAACACGGTTCCGGCAACGGCCGTGAACTTCGCCACGTGGCCGGTGGTGACGATGCGATTCTCGCCGGGCCGGTCCCGCCCGCTGCGCGCAGCGAGGGCGTCGAGCAGGTCCTCCGTGGCGAGGGCCGTCGTGAAGGCCGAGTCGACGACGGCCACCTGGGGCCCGGCGACCTGCTCGATCAGCTGGCGCAGCAGCGGGTAGTGGGTACAGCCGAGGAGGAGCGTGTCGATCAGCGGATCCGCGCGGAACAGCTCGCCCAGGTACCCGCGGACGGTGGCCTCGGCGACGGGTCCGTTCAGCTGCCCAGCCTCGACCATCGGGACGAGCTCCGGACAGGCAAGCTGACTCACGACCAGCTCCGGATCCGCCTCGCCAACGGCGGCCGCGTAGGCGCCCGAAGCCACCGTGCCGGCGGTGGCGATCACTCCGACGTGCCCTGCGCGGGTCGAGGCGGCGGCCGACACGGCGCCAGGGCGCACAACCCCCAGCACCGGGACCGTGGACGCCTGCCGAACCAGGGGCAACGCATGGGCCGTGGCCGTGTTGCAGGCGAGGACCAGCAGCTTCACGTCCTGTGCGAGGAGCCAGGCGGCCGACTCAAGCGTGAAGGCACGCACCTCGTCGGCGCTGCGCGGGCCGTAGGGCGCGCGCGCGTTGTCGCCCAGGTAGATGGTCGATTCGGCCGGGAGGCGCCGGCGCAGCTCGGCGAGGACCGTGAGGCCGCCAACGCCGGAGTCGAAGACGCCGATCGGCCTGGGGTCCTGGTGCAGCCCCACCGCGACGGTCAGCGGTGCGCGAGGATGGCGAGGCGCGCCGGCAGCCGCGCAGCGATCGAGGCCGCCATGGCCCGCACGCCCTGCGAGACCGGCGCGTCGGGGTTGGCCAGCACGAACGGGACGCCTTCGTTGTTGGCCGCGATCACCAGCTTCCCGTCTGAGACGACCTCGTGCTGGATCGTGCGGTTGAGGGCCTCCTCGACATCGGCCTTGGTAAAGCCGCCGGTCGAGTCCGATCGGTTGAGGACCGCCTCGAGCTTGTGGGGCGGATAGCCGATGGTGGCAAACGCCTCGTCGGCCATCGCCAGGGCGCGGATCGCCATGCTGTCGTAGGCCAGAACCTCGAGGATCAGGTCCGAGGCGTCGAGAAAGGCAAGGACGTCGTCGGAGAGGCTGGCGCGCGTGTCAACCACGATCACCTCGTAGACCTGGCGGATGATCGAGAGCGCCTTCTCGATGTCGCGCACGGTGACCATCTCGGCCATCTCGATGCGTGGCGGGGCAAGCAGCACGTCAATGCCCGATGGGTCTTTCCACAGCACATCGGCGAGATCCGAGTCCCGGATCTTGTCGGTGGGGAGGTTGATGATCGATGGCGCGGCGGAGGGCGCTCGGAGGAGGCCGCGCAGGTCGCTGAACTGGAGTGAGCCATCGATCAGGCAGACCCGGTGGTCGGCGGCGAGGGCAACCGCGAGGTTGAAGGCCAGGGTCGTGCGGCCGACGCCGCCCTTGGGCGAGAAGAGGCTGATCATGGTCGAGGCGTTGTGCCCGCCGGAGACGTTGCTCTGCTCGTGGACCTTGCGCACCATGGTCGTCAGGTCGAACCCGGAGAAGGGCATCTTGAGCACGGCGTCGATGCCTGCCGCTGGGTCCTCGGTGACCGGGTTCTGTGGGACGGTGAGCACGATCACCGACACGCTCGATTCGGTGCGGCGGACCTGCTCCGCAACCTGGATCCCGGAGACCCGCCCCTGGAGCAGCGCATCGACGATCAGGACATCGGGACGCAGCTCGCTCACCGCGCCGAGGGCCTGGTCGCCGGAGGTGATCACGTCGAGCATCTTGATCTGAGACTGCGCATTGAGGAGCGACCGCATGTGCATCGCCACCTGCGGAACGTCCTCTACCACCAGCAGACGAATCTGCTCAGCCAACCCTCACCTCATGCGTCGCCGGTGTCGCGGGTTCGTACGCCACGACAAAGATCCGGCGCCCGCTCGCCCATCCGAGCGGTTCGAGGTCGTGCGAGCCGTAGCTCAGCTCGACCACCATCCCCGCCTGCCTGACGAGTGCGGCGAGCGCCTCAGGAGATGGATACCAGAGCTCGTGACTGGCGGGAAGCCGCGCTATCGTACCATCGGGTTGTACTGCATCCGCGATCGTCGAGAACGCGACGCGAAGTCCTTCCGGCGACTCTCGCCGCACCAATTCGCTCCTTCGGACCACCTCCCGCCCGCCCAGTGTGCGACGCCAGTCGACCGACAGGGGCATGTCTCGCTCCGGCATCTCGGCCGGTCCCAGATCGTCAATGACGAGCCGGCCGCCCCTCGCCAGCACCGCCCTGACGCCGCCGAGCAGGCGCAGCGCATCCTCGGGGCCGCTGAGGTGCGGCAACACCCCGACCGCAACGGCAAGGTCGAACCGCTCACGAATGTTCAGAGTCGAGATCGCCCGCACGTCACCGCGCATCACCGACAGCCGGCCCCCTGCCGCCGCTGCGCCCAGCCGTGGCTCAGCCGCGATGCGAGCTTCGGCGCGCCGCACAAGCGCCGGAGAGCCGTCGAGACCCAGGATGCGCGGCACCCCCGCCTCGAGCAGCGTCGCAAAGAGGCGGCCCGATCCGCAGCCGAGGTCGAGGACGGGACCTTCCGCATGCCGTGCCAGCTCGCGGTAGAAGGGAAGATCGCCGACCAGGTCGTCGTGCTCGAGGTCATAGATCTCCGCCAGCCGGTCCTCGTCGGCGGGCTGCGCTCCGAAGATGTCGGCTGTCATGCCGGCCCCGCTGCTAGGGCAGGTCGAACCGACGGACCGCGACCCATTCCACGGCCACGGCGAGGCTGATCACGAAGAGCGCCGCCGGGACCGACAGGGCCCCGCCGAGTCGCAGCCCAGCGATGGCGGCCACGCTCGCGGCCACCAACGCCCCACGGCGCACGGCTCGTCCCCACGCTCCGCGGTAGATCATCCGGCGCCGAACGGCGAACTCGGCGAGAAGCCCAAATGGCATCACCACCAGGCCGGCGGTCACCGCCGCCAGGATCACGACCACCGCTTGATTCGTGCCGGCCTCGGGGCAGGGTCGGCCAAGCAGATCTCCCGCACACGCATTCCCGGCAAAGGCCACGAGCACCACCGCTCCGAGCACGGCGAGCAGCCCGAGGGCGGCGACCGCGAGGCGTGATCGGGCGGTCATCGCATCGCGTCGGGGCAGATCTCGCGGAACGGGCAGTACCCACAACGGGTCGGAGACGGGTTGGCAGCGAACCTTCCGGCGCGGATGCCGTCCGCGGCCGTGCCGACCTGGTCCGCGGCACCCGCCAGGCGCTTGGCAGTCGGCGCGCTGTGCCCCTCGATCCCCGACTCGAGGAAATGGAGGACGAGATCGCCGGGTGGAGTCCCATGCTGCGCCTCCCATGCCGAGCCGTAGATCGCCAGCTGGAGCGATTCGCGGGCACGCCGCGAAGCCGTGGACGCATCCCGCACATCGCTCGACTTGTAGTCGACGATGGTGACCCGCCCAGCGTCGTCGGTGTCGACCCGATCGTAGCGGCCGCGGACGCGATCCCGCCCGAACGGGACGGCGAACTCGAGCTCGACCGCCGTCGGCGTGGCGGGATCGGCCGCCTGCGCATCCCAGAAGCGCTCGAGCGTCACCCGTGCGGCGGCAAGCCGCGCCTCCTCGTGCTCACGGGTCAGGAAGCCGGTCGACTCCCATGCGGCATCGAGCTCCGCATGCAGCTCCGCGATCAAGGTCATCGGCCGACCCGCCATCTGCCGCCGATGGAAGGCCTGCACGGCACTGTGCAGCGCGCGCCCGTAGACCATCTGGTGCGAGACCGGGGTCGGGATGCGGATCAGGTGCCCGAAGCGGTACTTGGCCGGGCACTCGAGATAGTCGCTCACCTGGCCATAGCTCAGCGTCAGCGGCTTGTCGGCGAGGGTCGGGGCGACAGCCGCGGTGGGTTGCCGGACCGGGTGCTGGTTGCGAGCCAGCCGCTCCGCCACCGACGGCCGCAGCGCCTCGACCGGGGTGGCCGGCGGTAGGTCGAGGGCCTCCATCACGAACTGGCTTATGTGGCGCGCGCTGCGGCCGCCGTAATCCCGAGCCCAGGTGAGCACCAGCTCCTCCTTGGCCCGCGTCATGCCGACGTAGAAGAGCCGTCGTTCCTCCGCGAGGTGGTGATCGCCCTCTGGGAGCGTCTCGCGAATCAGCTCCGAGGGGAACGGGAGCAGGTCGCCGCGGGACCGCGTCGGGAATCGATCGTCGACGAGGCCGAGCATGATCACAGTCGGAAACTCGAGCCCCTTGGCGCGGTGATAGGTGAGCACGTGGACCGCATCGCCCTCGTCGACCGCGACGTCCGCCGTCGACGGATCGTCTCCGGCCTCGATCAGCGTGTCGAGCTGCGCGACGAGGAACGGCAGCCGATCGTCACGCAGCAGCGACGACTGGCGCCGCACGATCTCGAAGAAGCGAGCGACGTTGGCGAGCCGCTCGTCGCCGCTCTGCCGAGCCTCTGCAGCGAGGCGGCCGAGCCACCCCGAAGAACTGATGAAGTGGTAGAGGAGCTCGCCCGTCGTGCGCTGGGTGCTCATCCCGCGGTGCTGGTCAACGCTGGCGAGGAGGCGGGCCACGACCTCGAGAGGTCGTCCCCCGAATGGCGCCTCGGTCGGATTGGCCGCTGCCATCCGAAGCGCCGATTCCAGGCTCGTGCGGCGCCGTGAAGCCGCATTCAGGGCCAGCGTCACATCCCGCGGGTCGAGGTCGAACATCTCGGATGTCGCGAGGTCATAGCAGCTGACCGAGTCATTCGGATCGTTGACCGCGCGCAGGAAGCTGACCAGCAGCCGCACCTCAGGCTGCCTGTACAGGCCGGCGGTGCCGGCGAAGCGCCACGGAACGCGCGCCATGTTCAGCGAGCGAAGGATGGGATCGGCATCGCGGTTGGTGCGGACCAGGATGGCGTGGTCGCCGGCCCGTCGGCCGGCGCGCAGCGAGGCGGCGATCCGCTCCGCCACGGCATCGGCCTCATCTGACCCGGTGTCGAAGGGAAGCAGTTCGATGCTCGATTCGGCGTTGGCGTTGCCACGACCGTGGGCGCGCGCCACCAGCCGCTTGTCGAGCCCTTCTCGCACCTCGAGGCGGTCGGGGTCGTTGTGCCGGATCAGGCGATAGGCGGCGTCGAGGATCGATTGGCGGCTGCGGAAGTTGTCGGTCAGGACGACGCTGGGCGCCGCGGGGAACGCCTCCCGGAAGCCGAGGATGTTCGAGAGGGCTGCCCCGCGGAATCTGTAGATGCTCTGGTCGTCGTCCCCCACCACGGTGAGGTTGGCCCTCGCCGACCCGGCCAGCAGCTTGACCAGCTCGAACTGGGCGTGGTTCGTGTCCTGGAACTCATCGACCAGGATGTACCGGTAGCGCTGCCGCTCCGCCTTGAGGATGGCGGGGTGTTCCCGCAGGAGGCGAAGGGCGAGCCCAACCTGGTCCCCGAAGTCGATCCGATCGGTGCCGCGCATCAGCTCTTCGTACGCCGCATAGCAGGCCGCGAGCTCCGCCTGCTGGCCCGCGACCTCGGCCAGCGCCGCGTCGTCGGGGTTGGCGGCCGCGTCCGCGGCGAGCCGTTCGGTGAGGGCGCGGTACTCGGTGGGTGGCACATCCTCGTCCCGAGCGCGACTGATGAGCGTCACCAGAGCGTGGAGGAACCGGGTTGGGTCGCCGAGCGGGCGGTATCGGTCCAGGGGGAGGTCGAAGAGGTGCTCCCGCAGGAAGATGACCTGTTCCGCTCGAGAGAGGACCGTCGAGCGGTCGGAGAGGCCAGCCTCGAGGGCATGGTCGCGCAGCAGGCGATCGCCCCAGGCGTGGAAGGTGCTGATGACCGTATCGGTGAAGCCGTACGGGACGAGGCGGTCGACGCGCTCGGTCATCTCGAGGGCCGCCCGATCGGTGAAGGTCAGCGCCAGGATCTCAGAGGGCTTGGCCAACTTCTCGGCGATCAGCCAGGCGATGCGCCGGGTGATCACCGTAGTCTTGCCCGTCCCGGCGCCGGCCACGATCAGGAGCGGTCCGTCGCCGTGGGTGACCGCCTTGCGCTGACGCGGGGTCAGGTCCGCCAGGAGCGGCGGTTGGATGCGCAGGTGCGGTCGCGCGGGCGCCCGTGGTGGACCGACCAGCTCCTCGAAGAACGGGATCTGGTTCGGGGAGGGGACCACCGCTGGCATCTCGCCGATGGTAGCCGGTGTGCCATTCACCGGACCGTTATCGCCCGCTTACTCGACAGGTCGCCTGTCGTGCAAAGGGTCGCTGGGGGTCAGACCGTCAATAGCCTCCCGGGGCGGTGCTGCCGGGGGTGGTGCTGCTCGGATCGCATGCGGTCAACAGCAGTGTCACGACGAGAATCAGCCACGGCCAAGCTCGGTAGAGCTGCGCTTGCATCACAAGCCACCTCCTAATGATGAGGATGTAACGCGTTCCAGCGTTGCAGTATGCGCTCGGCGAAGCGTCGTGCCGTATCAAGCTCATCACGGACCATCACGACTGACACCGGTCCCTCCGCAGCCAACCGATCCAGGCGCGCGGTAATGGTCGCCCATGACTCGCGGGTGACATCGATGCGCGGCCCGATGCTGATCAGGTCGCCATGCTGGCGCAGCTGGTCCAAAAGGGCGGCAGGGATTCCCAGGCGAGAAGCCGCCTGCTCAGCGGGAGGCGGCTTCGCGCCAGCAGCTGTCAGTGCTGCCAGCAGCAGCTCCACCCGCTCCCGCATGACCTGGTCGAGCGCCGGCCCTCCGTCCGGCAGCCGCACCCGATGCCCGGTGCGCAGCACGGAGACGGACTGGACCATGCCGTCCACCACCTCGCGCAGGTCCGAGTCCGTCAGGGTCAGCGGCTGCTGGCCGCGATGGCTCCGGGTGCGGGCAGGCTCTCCGGACCGCAGCTCGTTGATGAGTGTGTCGACTCGAAGGTCGGGCCGCAGCGGCGACCGCTTCTGGTGGCGTCGCAGGGCGGCGAGGAGGCGACGTTCGGCGAGCCGTCGCTGCCCGGGATCGATCGGTTCAGCCAGGGCTGGAAGCCGGCCTGCCGCCCTCGACCGCGACACGAATGGCCTGGGACTCCTCGTCGGAGAGCTGGTGAGAAGACTCGCCGCCCTCCACCGGCTTGGCGAAGATGCGGGTCTGTCCCCGACCATGGAGGCTGCTCAGGACGATCCCGTCGCGACGGTCGTCCAGCAGCGCAATCGCGAAGCTCTGGTCGGAGCCGGTGTCCTCGAAGGGATTGAAGCGGACCACGCCGACGTGCTGCAGGCTCCCCCGGGAGCGGGCTTCCAGCGTCTCGTACAGCTTCGACAGCTCCTCAGCCTTCGCCCCGACCTCGATCACCTTGCCCAGGTGGCTGTCGAGCAGCTGCTGGAGCGAGCCACCCTGGCTGTCGCTGACGAGGGAGCGGTACGCCTCGGTCGATCGGCGGATCCGCCGCGACTGCACGATCACCACCACCACCAGGGCGAGGATGACGACTCCCATGATCCCCACGACGAGGGCCAGGTTGTCCAGGAGGGTCTGATTCAGGTCCTGCACGGGCGCTGGTATCATACCGCCCCGATCCGGCTCAACCGCGACTCAGCACGGGAGGAACGATGGCTCGACGCAGCGGCAAGGCAGGCAATCGCCGCGACCGTCAGCGCAAGGCGCAGCGGCGGACGTTGCAGCGCCCGATTGCCCCCGCTCAGCCAATCGGCGGGGTCGTCGCCGAGGCCGTCGAGGCAGTCGCCGAGCGTCGGACGGAGTCAGCCCCTGCTGCCCCAGTCGCCTCCGCTCCGCGCGCGGGCCGCGCCGATCCGCGCTTCCTCGTCGCGGGGCCGTCGCGCCTCTCCGAACGAGCGGCGACCGAATACCACTACGTGCGCAGCGACCTGCGCAACATCGCCGTGCTGGTGGTGGCGATGGCGGTGCTGCTGGGTGTCGCGGTCTTCGGCTTCAGCGTCCTGGGGATCGGCCCGAACTAGGGAGTCTTGTCGCCCGCCGGTCGCAGCGTCTTCCGACTCTCCAGGCGTTGGCGACGAAGGCGTTGCAGGCGCTCGCCGATCTGGATCTCCATCCCTTGGTCGGAGGGTTCGTAGAAGACGCGGCCCGCCAGCGCGTCGGGGAGATACTGCTGGTCGACATCGGCTGACTCGAAGTCGTGAGGGTAGCGGTAGCCCTTCCCGTAGCCGTGCTCGTTCGCCAGTCGGCGGTGCGCAGCTGGGCGGAGGTGGAGCGGGACCGGCAGACGGCCCTTCTCCTCCACCTCGGCCAGGGCCGCAAAGTAGGCTGCTCCGGCCCGGTTCGACTTCGGCGCCGATGCGACGTAGGCCGCCGCCTGGGCGAGCGCGTACTGCGCTTCGGGGAGGCCGATCATCTCCACCGCCTGCATCGCGGCCACCGCGATCTGCAGCGCACGCGGGTCGGCGTTGCCGACGTCCTCGCTGGCCGCGATCACGATCCGTCGGGCGATGAAGGTCGGGTCCTCTCCTGCCGCGACCATGCTGGCGCACCAGTACAGCGCGGCGTCCGGGTCATTGCCGCGCATCGACTTGATCAATGCCGATGCCGCCTCGTAGTGCTGGTCCCCCACCCGGTCGTAGGCCAGCAGCCGCTGCTGGGCCGCCTCGGCGACCGCCTCGGCGGTGAGCTTCCCCCCGTCGCCGGTTACTGCCGCCGCGGCCTCCACGATGTTCAGCGCCTGTCGCGCGTCGCCGCTGGAGAGCTCGATGAGGGCGGTCATCGCATCGTCGGGAAGCGTTACTCCCCCGCTGAGCCCTCGCTCGTCAGTGACCGCCCGCGACACGATCTCGCGAATCTCGTCGGGCCCGAGCGGCTCCAGCCGATAGACCCGCAGGCGCGACAGGAGCGGCGAGTTGATCTCGTAGTACGGGT
>JBDTYC010000016.1:0-15366 GCA_040005815.1 Chloroflexota bacterium | reverse complement strand
TGACCGCCATCCTGCCGCTGATGTACGTGGAGCGCGGGGCGCAGATGACCTTCGTCCTGCAGTCCGTGCTGCTCCTGATCAGCGGCGTCTACTACAGCGTCGAGATCCTCCCTGGCTGGATGCAGTTCCTCTCGAACTTCAGCCCGGCGACCTACGTCCTGCACGGCGTCCGTGCCGGCCTGATCGACGGTGTCGGCGTTGCCGATCTGCTCGGCGACGTCTGGCCGTTGCTGCTGATGGGGATCGTCTTTATCCCGCTCGGCCTCTGGGCATTTGGCCGGGCAGAGCGTTACGCGAAGCGCACCGGCAAGCTGAAGCGAGTGGGGTAGGCGTGACCGTTGAGATTCCCGGCCTCTCCCTCCGCATCCACGACGGGGGCACGGCGCCCGCGGCGTTGATGGCGCCGATCGCCAGCGCGGTCTACGCCGCCAACGGCGTCGACGAGATCGCTACCGTTGCCGACCTGGAGAACTGGCTGGGGCACGCGACGGGGAGCTTCGATCCTGCCCGCGACGTGGTGCTGGCCGAGGTGAACGGGGAGCTGGTCGGCTACGGATGGGTCGATTGGGCCGATACCACGGACGCGCTCCGGGAGTTCCGTCTCGGCGGCTATGTCCACCCCGACTGGCAGGGGCGCGGCATCGGTCGCTCGCTGGTGGCGTGGCAGGAGGCGCACGCCCGGGCTCACCCGGCCGCGAAAGCTGCCGAGCGCCCACTGGTCTCCGGAACTTGGTCGAACGACCAGAACGTGCGCAAGATCAGGCTCTTCACGCGCCTCGGCTATGAGCCGGCACGCTACTTCTTCGAGATGCGGCGAGCGAACCTCGGCGAGGTCGAGGTGCCGCCGATGCCTTCGGGGCTCGAGGTTCGACCCATGGCGCACGATCGCGCCGCCCAGAAGCAGTTTTGGGATGCCGATGTCGAGGCCTTCGAGGACCACTGGGGCGGCTTCGACCAGTCGGACGCCGCCTTCGAGGCATGGATGGCTCGCCCTAACCACGACCCTGCCCTCTGGATCGTCGCCTGGGACGGCGACGAGATCGCTGGAGCTGTGGTGAACACCGTCTCCATCGAGGAGAACGCGGCCTTCGGACGGCAGCACGGTTGGCTGGACAGCGTCTTCGTGCGGCGCGCCTGGCGCCGGCGCGGGCTGGGCGCCGCGATCGTCGCGCGCGCCCTGGTGCGCCTCCGCGAGGCGGGGATGAGCGAGGCGATGCTCGGGGTCGACAGCGACAACCCGTCCGGTGCCCTGGCGCTCTACGAGCGTGCCGGCTTCGAGGCGGTTCGCCGCTCGGCTGCGTACCGAAAGTCGATGGAGGTCCTCCCATGAAGCGCTCGCTCCTTGACATCAGGCTGCGGCCGTACGCCTCCGAGGACCTCTCCGAGTTCGTGCGGATCGCGAACGCCGCCAACGAGGCGGATGGGATCGACGAGCGCAGCAGCGAGGCCGGACTCGGCAACTGGCTGTTGACCGACCGAGCCAACTACCACCCGGTCGAGGACATCGTGGTCGCCACGGTTGACGGCCGGATCGCCGGCTACGGCTGGGTCGACTGGGTGGAGACCTCCGAGGGGAAGCGGGAGTATCGGACGCGCGGTCATGTCGACCCGCCGTGGCGGCGGCAGGGTGTCGGCTCCGCAATCCTCGCCCACAACGAGGCACGGCTGCTTGAGATCGCCGCGGCGCATCCGGACGACCTGCCGCGAGTCTTTGGGGCCTACGCTCCGGAACGACGCATCGGTGCCGTGGCGCTCGTCGTGGATGCCGGCTATCAGCCGGTCCGCTACTTCTTCGACATGGTGCGCCCGACCCTCGACGACATCGACCTGCCCCCGCTTCCCGAGGGTATGGAGATCCGAGGCGTGAGCGACGTGAACGGGTACCGCCGCCTCTTCACCGCAGATATGGAGGCGTTCCTGGACCACTGGGGCGGGTTCGACGCCTCCGAGGCTAGCTTCCAGCAGTGGCTCAGGGAGCCGAACTTCGACCCGAGCCTGTTCGTCATCGCGTGGGATGGCGACGAGATCGCCGGTGCGGTGATCAACACGATCGACGCCGAGGAGAACGAGGCGCTCGATCGGCGCCAGGGCATCCTCGACAGCGTCTTCGTTCGCCGCCCCTGGCGTCGACGCGGCCTCGCCGGCGCCCTGGTCGGCCGCAGCCTGGCGCTGCTCCACGGGCGTGGCATGACGAGTGCATTGCTCGGCGTCGATGCCGACAACCCGACCGGCGCGCTGGGCGTCTATGAGCGGGCCGGGTTCCAGGTCCACCTCCGGTCAAGCGCCTACCACAAGCCGATGGAGATCCACCGATGACGATCATGCTTGCCGACGCGCCCGCAATCCCCGGTGTCCGCTTCCGCGGCATCCAGCGACCTGCCGACGATGCCGCGATTGCGGAGCTCGTGAACGCGGCGATGAAGGCGAACGGGATCCAGCATCGGCTCGCCTTGGCGCAGATCGCCAGCTGGCTCGACCACCCCTCGAACCTCGACCTGGCGGCGGACCTCCTCTTCGCCGAGGTGGACGGGACCGTGGTGGCCTACACCGAGGGTGGCTGGGAGCAGGACAACGACGGCGGCCGGAACTATTCCATCTGGGGCGAGGTGCATCCCGACTGGCGCCGGCGCGGGCTGGGAACCGCGCTCGTGCGCTGGATGGAGGAGCGCCAGCGACGGGTCGCCGCCGGGCACCCGGACGTCGAGAAGCGCCTGGAGAGCTGGGCAGGCGAGGCCGAGGCTGGGCGCCTGGCCCTCTTGGAGAGCCGCGGCTACGAGATCGTTCGCTACGACTACGAGATGGAGCGCCCCAATCTCGACGACATCCAGCCGCTGCCCCTTCCCGTGGGGATCGAGCTTCGGCCGGCGCGGGAAGAGGACCTGCGCGCCATCTGGCAGGTGGAGATCGAGGTCTTCCGCGACCACTGGGGATCGGTCGACGACTCGGAGGCAAGCTTCGAGCGGAAGCGGACCGATCCGCGCCGGGACATGAGCCTGTGGGTCGTTGCCTGGCAGGGCGACGAGATCGTGGGCCAGGTCCTGAACCGGATCGACCAGGAGGCGAATGCGGAGCTGGGCCTGAAGCGCGGCTGGGTAAACTCCGTCGGCGTGCGACGTGCCTGGAGGCGCCAGGGGATTGCCCGTGCGCTCGTGGCCGAGAGCCTGCGCGTTCTGCGTGACGCGGGAATGACGAGCGCCGGGCTCGGCGTGGACGCCGAGAACCCGCACGGCGCGCTGGGGGTCTACGAGGCGAGCGGCTTCCGGGTCACCCGGACGGACAGGGTCTACCGCAAGCCGGTCTAGCGGCGCACCCCGGTGGTGGTCTTGGCCTCCTGTTGGATCTCGCGGTAGAAGTCGACGATCTGCTCGGTGACGCGGTCCCAGGAGTAGTCATGGGCCTTGGCCCGCCCCTCCTCGCCCATCCGATGGCGCAGGTCGGCGTCGCTCGACAGTCGATACAGGGCGGCGGCCAGCGCGCGGTGGTTGCGCGGCTCGACCAGGAGGCCCTGCACGCCGCGCTGGACCACATTCTTGTAGCCATGGATGTCGGATGCCACGATCGGCACGCCCGCGGCCATGGCCTCGAGGAGGACGATCCCGAAGCTCTCCTGTCCGGTGGCCGGCGCGCAGAAGATGTCGGCGCTGGCGAAGTAGCGGGCTTTGGCGTCGTCGGACACGCGGCCGAGGAACTCGACGTCGCGGATCTGGCGCAGCCCCACGAACCGGCGATACTCCCGCTGCTTCGGCCCGGAGCCGATGATCAGCAGCCGTGCGTCAACGTGTCGCTTGCGCAGGCGATGGTAGGCGCGGAGCAGATGGATCAGCCCCTTGCGCTCCTCGAAACGGCCGACGAAGAGGATGTTGATGGTGCCGTCGCGCAGCTCCTCGAATGGCTCGGCACCGGCGAATCGGTCCAGGTCGACCCCGTTGGGGATGATCCGGTAGTCGCCGGGGAAGTAGCGGCTGATGAAGTGGCGCGCCGCTCCGCTGACCGCGATGCGGCCGTGGAGCTTGTCGTTGAGGCGACCGGCGAACCACTTCCCGACCCAGTACGACGGCGAGAAGCCGCCAAAGGCGTGGAAGGTGGCGATGTTGACCGTCTCGGACCGGTCGAGGACAGTCGGCGACAGGAACGGCACGAACGGCTCGTGGAAATGGAGGATGTCGAACCGATGCTCAGCGAGGAGATCGCGTGCCTGCTGCTTGAAGCGCCAGCCGAGCGTGACGCGGCCCATGCTGCCGTTGGCCGGGAAGGCGTATCCCGTCCCGAGGCGGATGACGCGGCCCTCGTCCTCGCGCTCCTTGCCGTACTTGCTGGTGATGATCCAGGTGTCGTGCCCCATCCGGCGCATCGCCTCGTAGGCGTGGCGGACGTGCTCGTTGACGCCGCCGGGATGTGGATACCCGTATGGGCTGACGATCCCGATCTTCAGCGGGGGGCGCCCGGCGACCGATGGGGCGGCCGGGGTCGGCATACCTCCCGCGGCGGGCGGCGCCGGCGGAGCGCTCGACTCGGTCATCGCCACTCTCCTGTCGGACGAAGAGTATGCCGGAGGTGCCGCGCCTTGGCGACCAGCTGGCGGCCATAGACGCTCACGTTGTGCCAGTGCGCCCAGTATTCGCCCTGGGCCTCTGTGGTGCGCTCGGTGATCGCGTGGCGGTAGTCCTCGGCGCTTGCGCCGGGGAACCAGGTCCAGCCGGTGCCGATGTGCTCCAGCACGTGGGCATCCGAGTTGCCGACCGCAGCGAGCTCCATCAGCTGGTTGAGGGCGTGACGGTGCGGGCGGCGGGCGCGGCCGGCGACGCTTGGGTTCAGCATCTCGATCGCGTCCAGCCGATGCCGGGCATCGGGGTCGTGGTGCAGGCGCACGAGGCTGCGCCGGCCCAGGCTGGGGGTGAGAGGCGCCATGGGGTGCGGGGCGATGGCGATGCCACCCTGGTCGTGCACCCGCTCGATCGTCTCCTCGAGCGGCCGCAGGGCGGGGATCCGCTCGGTGAGGAAGAGGGCCAGGAGGTGCCCGCGCCGGGTCGTGATCTCCTCACCCACGACGAGCCCGAAGTGGTAGTCCCCCGCTGCGTGCAGCTCCTGAGCACGGAGTGCCCCGTCGATCCGCTCGTGGTCGGTCACCGCGACCAGGTCGAGGTCGGTCCCCTGCTCGACCCGGTCGAGGAGAGCCTGCACCTCCATGGTGCCGTCCGAATAGAGGGTGTGCAGGTGCATGTCCGCCCGGCCGCGCTCGCCGCCGTTGCGTGGCTGCCGCGGCGTCGCATCAGCCATCGGCGGCGTCCCAGATCGGCTGGAAGATGGCGAACCACTGCTCGGGGGCGAGGCTGATCGCCTCCTCCATGCGCCGGGCCATCGCGTCGGTCAACGCGGCCGCGTCTGCTCGCCGATCGCCGCTCAGATCTACCTCGATCAGCCATGCGCGGGCGTTGAAGCGCTCCTCTCCCACGCGCCAGCAGGCTGCCGTCACCAGCGGCCGCCCGGACATGAGCGCCAGGCTGGCGGGACCGGCCGGCAGGCTGGTGAGCGCCCCGAACAGGAGGGTCGGATGTCCCTTGCCGGAGAGATTCCGGTCCGCGATCAGCCCCGCGATGCCGCCGTTCCGCAGCTCCTCCAGAAGGGGTCGCCGAGCCTTGGAGAGCGGAACCATCGTCGCCCCGCGCCCGCTCCCGCGCCGAGCGAAGAGGAAGTCGAAGAGGGCCTTCGGCCGGATCTCCTCGACCGGGACGACTGCGTGCAGGCCGTGAGCCGCCAGGAACGAGCCATACGGCTCGGGATTCCCCACGTGTAGGCTCGCCACCACCGCGCCCTCCCTGAGGATCGGCTCCCAGCGCTCCCAGTCCTCGAGGGTCACCATGGCGCCCACCTGCTCGATCGAGCCGTGCGGGATGCGCAGCAGCTCGAGGTAGTAGCGAGCATGTTCTACGAAAGCCTGCCGGACCAGCCGCCTGAAGGCACGGCCGCTCGTCGGACGCCCGGTCGCGGCGCTGACGCGCGCCAGGTTGGCGGTGACCAGGGCCCGACGCGACGGGGCGAATCGATGCCAGGCGCGGCCGATGAGATCGGCCAGCGCGTAGGCCATCCCGCGCGGCAGGATGCGGGCGACCAGGTCAGCGGCACGCAGGCCGACGCCCAGCATCAGCCCTCCCATATCAGGCCGACAGCTTCGTCCAGTCGTCGCCGCGCCGCGCCGCATCAAGGGCAGCGCGCGCCCGCGCGCGATCGGCATCGGTCTGTGGCCACACCGGGCGGAACATGTACCACTGGCCGGGATCGTCGACGATCACGCTGCCCAGCGCATCGGCGAGCGCCTGGGTGGCGCGGTAGGTCTCCGCCGGGGAGTCGTTGGCAGCGGTGATGAGCGGCAGGCCGCGGGTCCGGAAGCGGTCGTTTCCCAGGCGGCTGCAGGCGACGGGCAGCATCGGCGCACCCGAGCGGGCCGAGAGAGCGGCCGGGCCTGCGGGGAAGGTGGTCGGCTCGCCCAGGAACTCGACCGGCACGTCGCCATGGCGATATCCGCCGTCGCAGAAGAGGACCAGGTTCGATCCAGCCTTCAGCGCACGAAAGAGGCCGCGGAGGCTGCGCCATCCGATCAGCGTGATTCCGTGACGTGCCCGGATCGCCTTGAGATGCTCGTAGAGGCGGCCATAGGTCGTGTCGTCGGCCACCACGTGCACCTCGTGCCCGAGGCGGTGGAGCGCGGGACCGATCAGGTCCATGCCGCCGACGTGCACCGTGCACAACAGCACGCCACGCTCAGGGGTGCGTGCCTCCTCAAGGATCTCGAGGTTGTCGATGTCGACCAGCTCGTGGACCTGGTTGCCCGTCAGCGTGTCGAGGCGCATGACGTCGACCAGGTACTTGGCGTAGTTGCGGAACGCCCGGCGAGCCGCGCGTCGGACGCGTGGGTGGTCGGCCGGCAGGTGCAGGACGGTGGCCACGTTGCCCCGCACGACGGCCCGCTTGTCACCGGTCAGGTCATGGGCCGCATTGCCGGCCGCGGCGGCCAGCGGCAGCACGAGTCCGCGCGGCAGGAAGTTGATGATCCGCTCGCCGAGCCGGTAGGCCCAATAGGTGAGCTGCTCCCGGCGCCGCTCGCCCGGGGCACTGCGCGGTCGCTCGACCTCAGTGGCGGTAGCCGTCGTTGACACCTGCTCAGTCGGCGGCGACGGCGGCCTTGGCCTTGCCGGGCGCGAGTTTGCGCTGCGTGCTCTTCGGCGGCGTCTCGGTGCCGATCAGGGTCTCGTTGTCGTCGCCGCGAATGAACGCCTCGACCCGCTCGTGGGCGACGTCATCGTGGAGCTGCCGCGGAGGGCTCTTCATGAAGTACGAAGACGGCCCGACCAGGGTGCCGGAGAGCCCGCGGTCCAGGCCGAGCTTCAGGCAGCGGATCGCATCGGTGATCACTCCGGCGCTGTTCGGGGAGTCCCAGACCTCGAGCTTGAGCTCCAGGTTGAGCGGCACGTCGCCGTAGGTGGTCCCCTCCATGCGGATGTGGCACCACTTGCGGTCCTTCAGCCACGGGACGTAGTCGGATGGCCCGACGTGCACGTTGTCGTCATCGATCTCGTAGTCGAGCATCGAGGTCATCGCGTTGGTCTTGCTGATCTTCTTGGACTCCAGCCGCTCGCGCTCCAGCATGTTCAAGAAGTCGGTGTTGCCGCCGAAGTTCAGCTGGTAGGTGCGGTCGATCCGCACGCCGCGGTCCATGAAGAGGCGGGTCAGCACGCGGTGCGTGATCGTCGCGCCGACCTGGCTCTTGATGTCGTCGCCGATGATCGGCAGGCCGCGCTCGGCGAAGCGTCGCTGCCAGTACGGCTCGCGGCCGATGAAGACCGGGATGGCGTTGATGAATCCGACGCCGGCCTGCAGCGCCTGCTCGACGTACCACTTGGTCGCCTCCTCCGAGCCGACCGGCAGGTACGACACCATCACGTCGACCTGGCGTTCCTTGAGGATCCCCACCACGTCGGCCGTCGGCCCGGGGGCTTTCTCAATCACCTGCGACAGGTACTTGCCCAGTCCGTCGTGGGTCATGCCGCGGTCGACGGTGACGCCGGTATGCGGAACGTCGGAGAACTTGAAGGTGTTGTTCTGGCCCGCGAAGACGGCCTCGGAGAGATCCCTGCCGACCTTGGTCTTGTCGACGTCGAAGGCGGCCACGAAGTCGATGTCCTTGATGTGATAACCGCCCAGGTTGACGTGCATCAGGCCCGGTACCACGTCGCCATCCTTGGTCTTCTCGTAGTAGTAGCGACCCTGGACCAGGCTCGAGGCGCAGTTGCCGACGCCGACGATTGCGACGCGAATCTTGCCGTCCGTGGGGCGGTGCCCGTTGCCGGCGCCCATTCCGTTCGTGCTTGCCACGATGGCTATCTCTCCTCTGTGGTGTCGACGCGGCTGACCGCGGGCAGCTCTGTCATCTCGCGTTGAACGTGCCAGATGCGTTGGATGGTGGTTGCCGCCGCGAGGGCGGCGACGATGCCGATGGCGCCGATCAGCCCGAAGCCGATGCCGAGGCCGGCGAGCGCGATGCCGACCACGACCAGGACGAGCCGTTCGGTGCGTGGAGCGAGGCCAACCGACGCCGAGACGCCGATCGCCTCAGCCTTGGCCCGCGTGTAGCTGACCATGAACGAGCCGCACAGGGCGGCGAGCGCCAGGACGACCGGCCCGATCGGGTCGGCCTCACTGCGCAGGAAGTAGACGATCACGCCGGCGTAGAGGATCGCCTCCGCCGCGCGGTCGAGGGTGGAGTCGAGGAAGCTGCCAAACGCGGTGGTCCCGCCTGTGGCCCGCGCCAAGGCGCCATCGACGGCGTCGAGGAGGGATCCGGCGACGAGGACGACCGCTCCGGCGAGAAGCTGCCCGAAGGCCACCATACCCGCCGCGATGGCCACCACCGCGAAGCCGATGACGGTGACGCGGTTGGGGGTGATGCCGAGGCGCTGCGCCAGCCGCACCAGCGGGGCGAGCAGCGCGCGCCCAGCTTCCTTCAATCGGTTCGAGAGGAGCGAGCCGCCGCGGGGCAGCTGTCCGGCCTGCGGGTGGCTAGCCGACATCGGCTACCTCCGCCGCGCCGCGAGGTCGTGCCATACCGATCCCGGAAGTCCCGCCGATAAGCCTCGCCTCGAGCTCGTGCAGCTCCTCGAAGGCCGCGGTGCGCAGCCCGCAGATGACCTCGCGGCCCTGCCGCTGGGTCTCCACCAGGTTCGCGAGGCGCAGGATCCGCAGGTGCCAGCTGATGAGCGGCTGGGAGAGGACGACCCGGGCTGAGAGCTCGTTGACCGGCATCGGCCCGAACTCGGCGAGGAGGCTGATGACCCGCAGCCGGGTCTCGTCACCCAGCGCGCGATAGAGGGTTCGCAGCCGGCGCAGGTCGCGCTCGGCTCGGGTCTCGGGGGCAAGCGTCATTGCGTAGTGCTTCTTTATCAAATGCGGATTGATATAAGCGGCGGCTTATGATATGGCTCAACCCACGAGCCGTCAAGGGCCACAAAGAGCCCGTGCTAAGGTGCGACCCGTGACGAGCTCTACGCCCGATGCGCTCTGGGCATCGCAGTCGGTGCGCACGCTCAAGCCCGCCGCGGTCGTGTGCGAGGGGATTACTCGCAGATGGCGGGGCCAGCGTCTCCTCGATGACCTGACCCTGGTGGTCGGCGTCGGCGCGCGCCTGCTCGTGGTATCGCGACCCGAGCAGTCCGCCTCGATGCTGCTCCGCGTCTTGGCCGGCCTGTCGCGCATCCAGAGGGGGACCGTCCGGTTGGCGGGCGTCGCGCGCCCTGACAGCTCCGCGGCGGGCTGGGCGCGTCGCGTCGGCTACGTTGGTCCCGAGGCGGGGATCTATTGGTGGATGACGCCGCGCGAGGTGCTCGATCTCGCCGGGCGGATCGCCGAGTACGAACCGAAGGAGATCAAGCGCCGAATTGAGAAGGTCGCGGAGGCATACGGCATCGGAGTGCATCTGGACCAGCCGATCCGGCGCGGCGGAGAGCCACTTGCCCAGCGGGTCGCACTGGCTTCGGCGATGCTGACCGATCCCGAGGTCCTGCTCCTCGACGAGCCGCTGCGGGCCGTCGACGCCGCGGAGCGCGCGCGGCTGCTGACGATCCCGGGTCGCCGCCGGACGGTGGTGCTCGCCAGCCGGTACCCGGCCAGCGAGGCGGGGATCGTGAAGCAGTTGGCGTTCCTGAGCGACGGTCGCCTGCGAATCCACACGCCGATCGCCGAGCTCGACCTGCAGGGGCTGGCGCTCTCGCAGCGTGGCATCGATGCGTTCATCGAGCTCGCCGCGGCGGAGGCGGGATGAGACGCCTGCGAACGCTCACCCGGATGGCCTTGCACGAGCTGTGGATCAGCTTCCGGCTGATTCCGCTGGTGGGGATTCCCCTCGTCGGCGGCATGCTGGTCACCGCGATCCCGCCGGAGTTCTCCGGCGAGACCGCGGTTGGGGGGGCGGGCTTCTGGTACGCCGTGACCGCGGCCGTCACGACCTGCATCGCCTCGGGGCTGGCGGCGTTGACGATGGCACACGAGCGGCGCCGCGGGACGGTTGCCTGGATGGCGGCGCGCGCCGTCCCACGCGCATCGGTCCTCTTCTCCTGGTTTCTGGGCTTCGCCCTCCTTCTCACCCTGGGCCTTGCCCTTGGTTCGGTGGGGGCCTGGCTGGCGGCGATTGCCCGGGCTGAGACTCCTCCGGACCCGATCCCGTTCAGCGCCGCGGTTGCCGCCACGGCAGCCACAGCCATGGCGGCAGTGGCCGCTGGCCTGCTGATCGGCACCACGTTTCGGACCGTGCCCGCCACGCTGCTGGCGCTGGCGGTCAGCGGCCCGCTGGTCGCGCTGGCCTTTCTGCTGCCGCTCAGTGTCATTCCGATGCCGCTCGGCGGACTCGGGCTGCTCACCCACCTTGAATCCGCGGCACGTCCGGTGGCGGGCTCCCTTCAGAGCGCGGGTGCTGCACTCGTTGCCGCGGCCGTCCTGCTGATCCTGGCCGCGGCGGGGCTCGAGCGCAGCGACCTGTGAGGCTCGCCGCCTGGGGGATCCTGGCGGTCGCCTCCCTGGGCGTCTTCCTCGGGGGCGCGGAGCTGATGGTCGTCGCCATCGCGCTCCCCTCGATCGTCGCAGACTTCGGCGGCTGGGCCGACCTCGGCCGCGCCAGCTGGATCATCAATGCCTATCTGCTCGCCTACATCGTGGCGATGCCGCTTGCGGGGCGAGCCGCCGACCTGTGGGGCGCGCGCCGCCTCTACTTGATCGCGCTCACGCTCTTCTGCCTCGGCAGCCTCGGCGCCGGCCTTTCGCGGCTCGCCGGACCAGAGACCGGCATCGACTGGCTGATCGGGTCGCGCGTGGTGCAGGGACTCGGCGGCGGAGCGCTGGTGCCGCTCTCGATGGCCCTCGCCAGCCATCTCTTTGAGGGTCGAGCGCGCGCGAGCGCGCTCGGGATCGAGGGGGCCGCGACCTTCGTGGGGATGGCGGTGGGGCCTGCATACGGGGCCTGGGTGCTCCTCAACGTGGCCGTGCCGATCCCCGGCGTCGACGTCGTCGGATGGCAGTGGATCTTCTTTTTGAACGTGCCGGTCGGCCTGGTGGTCCTGCTCCTTCTGTACGTGATCGCCGGGGGCGTCGAGACACCGCGCGCGCCGGGCCGCCTCGACCTGGTGGCGGGGCTGATCGCGTCGGCGGCGCTGGTGGCGGGCGTGGGGGCGCTCTCGCTTGCGGGAGGGCGCGGCTGGGGCGACCCGCTCTTGCTCGGCGGGCTGGCGGGATGCGCGGTCCTGATGGGCGTCTTCGTGCTGCGCGAGCTGCGCCAGGCGGTCCCGCTGATCGACCCCCGCCTCTTTGCCGACGCACGATTCGCGGCCGCGAACGGGGTGAGCCTGCTGACCGGCTACACGCTCGCCACGGCGATCATCGGCGGCCCGGTCTTCGTCAACCGCGTGCTGAACGCCGGCGCGGAACGATCGGCGGCGGCACTCACCGCCCTGACCCTGGCGATCGCGATGGGCGCGGTGGTCGGAGGCGTGGGGTCGGGGCTGATCGGCCAGCGGCTGGTTGCCGTGGCGGGGATCGCGCTCACGGCGGCAGGGCTGTGGCTCGCCACCGGCTGGGGCGTCGACACGGACCTCGCGCGGCTGCAGCGGGACCTGGCCGTTTTCGGCGCCGGCTTCGGGTTAACCGTCTCGCCGCGTGCTACCGCGGCCGTGGAGGCGGCCGGCGCATCGGCCTACGGGGTGGCGAGCGCCATGTTGCAGGTGACCCGCACGATCGGGATGAGCGTGGGGCTGGCGCTCCTCACCAGCATCGGCCAGAACCGGATCGACGAGCTGACCGCGCTCATCAACGATCCGCCGCGCCGCGATGCGCTGGTGAGCAGCCTCGGACACGCTGAGTTCGTGGGGGTCGATCCGCGATCCAACCTGGCGCTGGTGGACCTCCTCGAGGCATGGTCGCGCGGTGAGGCGGCCGGGGTGCTGCGGCTGGTCTTCCAGCTCGCCCTGGTGGTGGCGGTCCTGACCGTGGTCCCGGCGCTCCTGGTCGAGGGACGGCGCCGCGCGGGCTAGAAGAGCGGCTCCGCGACGATGATCAGCTCGCCCCAGTTGCGGTTGAAGCCCTGGCTCGTCTGGAGCGTGAGTCGTTCATAGCTGGTGGGGACCGCCCACCGCGCTCCCGGGCAGCCGGATGGTGCGTACTGCAGGGCGAGCGGCGGGTTCGGCATCGGGGCGGCGCGCTCGTCGGGGCAAGCCTCGTTCGGATGGATCTCGGTCACGAGGTAGCGCAGCACGACGCCATCGGACATCCGGATCTTGACCTCTGCCCCCAGCACCACGTTCCAGAGCCGCTTGAAGAGGTGCTGCAGCGCGTGGCCGACGATGTAGCTGTTCGTGCCGCGGCCCGGCTCCGAGCTCTGGTACAGGATATAGGCCGCGTCGGCCGGGGGAAACGCGCCCTGGCCCACGGTCGCGTGCTTGACCGCCACGTTGAGCGCCACCGACGAGACCTCGAGCTGGACAGCCACCCAGCTGTCCGGGATCGGGGTGCCCGACGGCGTGGCCACCGGCGTCGCGCCGGACTCGATCGGCGTCGGGCTCGGGCCGGAGGTAGTCACGGCGACCTCGCTCTGCTCGGGGATTCCCGGCAGGCTGGCTCCCGGCCTGTCGACCGGCAGCTGCGAGGCCAGCATCAGCGAGACGCCGATCACGGCAAGGAACAGCGGCAGGCCGATCCCCGCCGTCATGGTGCCCTTCATCGAGCCGAGTCTACCGGCTCCTCGCTCAGAGCAGGCTGGCAGCCGATGCGCGCAGGAAGCTGATGATCGGGTCGGGGAAGAGCCCGAGTGCGAGGACGCCCGCCACCGAGAGGATGAGTGCGAAGGCGGTGAGCGGCGAGCGGTCGATGGGCGCCGGGTCGGACTCCGGCTCGCGCATGTACATGTAGACGATCACGCGCAGGTAGTAGAACGCGGCCAGGGCCGCGTTGAGGGCGATCGCCACTGCCAGCCAGGCAACGCCTGCATCGACGGTGGCCACCAGCACGTACAGCTTCGCGAAGAAGCCAACCGTTGGCGGGATTCCCGTGAGCGACAGGAGCAGGATCGCCATCGCCGCGGCAAGGGCGGGGGCGCGTCCGGCGAGGCCGCCGAAGGCCGCCAGGCCGCCGAAGCGGCGCGGATCCCGCTGCAGCATCCCCACCACGCTGAATGCGGCGATATTCATCACCCCGTAGCCGAGGACGTAGAAGAGGATCGCCTCGATGCCCTGGGCCTTGACGGCGGGGTCGGTGGCATGGGCAAACGCGGCCAGCGCCGCGATGATGTAGCCGGTGTGAGCGATGCTCGAGTAGGCGAGCATCCGCTTCACGTTGGTCTGCGCCAGGGCCACGATGTTGCCACCGGTCATGGTGAGCACGGCGAGCACCGCCATGACCCCGTACCAGTCGGCGCCGCTGGCACCCAGCCCGTCGGCGAAGATGCGGACCAGCAGCGCGAACGCGCCGAGCTTGGGGCCGACCGAGAGGAACCCAGTGATGGGGGTCGGCGCGCCCTGGTAGGCATCCGGCGTCCAGAAGTGGAACGGCACCGCGGCTGCCTTGAAGGTCGAGCCCACCGTCAGCATCGCAATCGCAATCAGGCCGGCTGGGCCGCCATCGGTCACCAGGCCGCCGATCTCGGAGAGCCGGGTCGAATGGGTCAGGCCGTAGGTCCAGCTGATCCCGAAGAGGAGGATTGCGCTGGCAAAGCTACCCAGCAGGAAGTACTTCAGACCACCCTCGTTGCTGTAGCGATCCGTCTTGTGGAAGCCGGCCAGCAGGTAGGCCGGCATCACCATCAGCTCCAGGCCGATGAAGAGCGTGATCAGGTCGCTTGCCGAAGCCAGCACGAACATCCCGGCGAGGCTGAAGAGCAGGATGACGTTGAACTCGCCCAGGGGCAGCCTGCGCACGGCGAGGTAGGACGGCGCGAAGAGCGCGGCCAGGATGCCGATGACCACGGTCGCGACCTTGAAGAAGACCGAGAGGTCGTCCACCCGGTAGAAGCCGGCGAAGACGGTGTCGTTGACGCCCCACACCGTCCAGCAGGCGTAGCCCACGAAGCCGAGTCCGATCACGGTGATGGGGGTCAGCAGCCACTTGTCATCGCGCCGCAGGAAGAGGTCCGTGGTGAGCACCACCAGCACGAGCGCCGTGAGCGACAGCTCGGGCAGGATCGTGACGAGGTCATCGGTCATGGCTGTGTGGCTACCACGGCAGGCTGAAGCTGGTCAGCCCCGGTGAGGCGTTGATGACATCCAGGATGCGCTGCACCGATGGCGAGATGGCATCGAGCACCGGGGCGGGCAGGACGCCCAGCCCCACCACCAGCAGGATCAGCGGGGTGAGCGCGAGCCACTCGTTGCGGGTCATGTCGGTCAGGGTCGGCCAGAAGCGGCGCATCCAGTCCGATGGCACCGCGAAGAAGACACGCTGGAACATCCAGAGCATGTAGACCGCGCTGATGATGACCACCAGCATCGTGGCGGCGGCGACCCAGCCGGAGTACTGGAACGAGCCGAGCACCACCAGGAACTCGCCGATGAAGCCTGACAGCCCCGGCAGCCCGATGCTGGCGAACGTAAAGAGCCCGAAGATCGCCGCGTAGCGCGGCAGCTTCGCGTTCAGGCCGCCCATGTGCGCGATCTGGCGGTCGTGGGTGCGCTCGTAGATGACACCCACCAGGAGGAAGAGGGCGCCGGTGGTCACCCCGTGGCTGATCATCTGGAAGACGGCGCCCTGCAGCCCCTGCGTGTTGAAGACGAAGACGCCGAGCATCACGAAGCCCATGTGGCTCACCGACGAGTAGGCGATCAGCTTCTTGAGGTCCGG
>JBDTYC010000015.1:0-15797 GCA_040005815.1 Chloroflexota bacterium | reverse complement strand
ATCTCCGCGACTACTACGCGGTGCTGGGCGCCGAGCCATCGGCCAGCGTTGCCGAGCTGCGCGCCGCCTTTCGTGGGGCGGTGCTGCGCCATCATCCGGACCGCAGTGCCGAGGATTCGTTGGCAACCCGGCGCACCTCGGTCCTCAACCGCGCCTGGAGCGAGCTGAGAGATCCGGTTCGTCGCCTGCATTACGACCATGCCCTCGAGCGCGGCAACGCCGCCACCCTGGCCTGGCCGCTCGGCTCCGACGAGCAGCCGTCGACCACGCGGCGCCAGCGTCGGGCAGCCCGACCGGTGCGTACCCCGTGGCACACGCCGGAGTTCCGAAGCGTGGACGGCTTCCGCGTCCCCACCCAGATCTTCATGGCCGGGCCGGCGGCGCAGCACGCCTGGATCGTGGCGAATCACATCGACGGGCAGGACTGGCGCGACCACCGGGAGCGTTACTGGCTGCGCTTCGCGGCGAGCGTCTACCACGATCGGGGACGGGCCGACGACTGGCTCGGAGCCATGGAGCGCCTGGTCGAGCTCGACGGGACGTTCGAGACACTGGTCCGCGCCGACCTGCGGGCGGCGTATGTGGCCGCACGCGAGTACCTCCGCGGCCTCGGCTTCCTCCGGACGATCGGCGACGGCTACGCCGTCGGCGGCCCGCAGCGCAAGTGGATCGATCGCGAGCTGCGCGCCATCCTGGGTGCGTATCGCGACGCACGGGTGCGCAAGGGCCGACCCGAGGATCGCGCCGAGGCCGCGGAGCTCCTCCTCAACTACCTCGAGGCGCTCGAGATGCCCCCAGCCTTCGCCGACGTGCGGGCCGCGATCATGGCCCACGTGCGAGCGGGCCATGCCGGTCGCGCGGCGGAGCTGCTGGAGCGGGCCGTGGCCTCACCCATCACCGAGCCTGCCCGCTGGTTCAGCATGGTCCAGCTGCTGACCGAGGGCGGGCAGCTGGACCGGGCGTCGGGGATGCTGGCCGAGATTGCGCGTGGCGACCATCCCGAGGCGCTCAACCGCCGCAAGCTGCGCGGAGATCCGGCCCGCCGCATCTCGGCGGCAAGGGTTCGCCTCGAGCGCGCGCGGGAGCGTGCAGCCGCTCGGCTGTCGGGGGGGCGCTAGGGGGCTGGGACCACCTCGACCGGCGCGATTCCCAGTGCTTCGACGTCGCCGCGAATGACGGACGCGTCGCCCACCGCCAGGATGAGCAGCTCGTCGGGGCGGATCAGCTCGGCTGCCGCGGCATGCGCCTCGGCGGCGCCGACGGCCTCGATCCGGTCGCGATAGGTCTGCCAGAAGTCATCGGCAAGTCCATATACCGCGATCGGCTCGATTGCGGCCGCGATGCCGCCGGTCGACTCGAAGCGGAGCGGGAAGATCCCTATCTGGAAGTCGCGCGCTTCGGTAAGCTCCGAATCCTCGAAAGGCGCCTCGCGGGCCGCCTCCAGGAGTCGCACCAGCTCGGCGATGGCGGGTGCCGAGACATCGGTCTGGACCGCCGCCGCCGCCGTGAAGATGCCGGCCGAGCGCCGCGCATCGAAGCCGCTGCGGGCGCCGTAGGTGTAGCCCAGCTCCTCGCGCAGCCGGCGGTTGAGGCGCGCACCGAACATGCCACCCAGCACCGTCGACATGACGATGGCCGGGAAGTAGCGCGGGTCATAGCGGTCGATCCCGATGTGCCCCACCCGCAGCTCGCTCTGGACCGACTCGGGCCGATCCACGATCACGATGCGGCGGCCGCCACCGGGTCGCGGGACGATGCTGCGGTGCCCCGGACCGGCTCCCTGCCAGCTCGCCAGGTGCCGCTCGACAGATGCCGTGACCACGTCGTCGTCGAACGAGCCGGCAATCACCAGGTGGGCCAGGCCGGGCCGGTAATGCGTGTCGTGGAACGCGACCACGTCGTCGCGCGAGAGCTTCTCAACCGTCTCGGGACTCCCGGCTGAGAGGCGCCGGTACGGCGTGTCGGCAGCGTAGGCGTGCATCAGGAACATCTCGTCGGCGAGGCGCCCCGGCTCCGAGCGCGACTGGAGGATGTCGGCAAGCCGCTCCGCCTTGAGGCGCTCGAACTCTCCGGCGTCGAAGCGGGGCTCGCGCAGCATCTCGGCCAGCAGGCCCAGGCCCTCGTCCAGGTGCTGTGGCAGTGACTGGAAGGCCGCGCGGGCGCTGTCCCAGCTCGACTCGCTGCTGACCTCGATCCCGAGTCGCTCAGTGGCCTCGGCGAAGGCGGAGGCGTCGAGCCGCCGCGTGCCGGTCACCAGCAGCTGGGCGGTGAGGGCGGCGATCCCGCCGTGCTCCTCGTCTTCCGCGGCCGCGCCGGCGTCGACGAGGAGGTGGACGTTGACGAGCGTGGATCCAGCGACCGGGATGGTCCATACGTTGAGGCCATTCGCCAGCTGGCGGCGGGAGAAGGGCGGGAAGTGATACGGACGCGGCACGCCGGCGGCGGGCCGCATCGGATTGGCGAGGCGGGTCATGCCGCCCCCTCCGCGGACTCGGCCGGGAGATAGGTGAGGACGACGCGGTTCTCCGGACGAAGGCTGGCCGCCATCGCGTCGCGGATGCGATCCGCGCCGACCGCCTCGTACCGGCTCACCTCGGTGTTGATCCGCTCGGGCTGATCGAAGAGGCAGGCGTACATCGAGAGCCGATCCGCCCGTTCGCTGATCCGCTCCAGGCTCGACTCGACCCCGGCCGCATGGAGGTTGCCGACCCGTTCGAGCTCGTCGTCGCTCGGGCCGTCTGCGGTCAGCCGGTCGACTTCCTTCCAGAGGGCAGTCTCCAGCGTCTGGTGCGCGACCCCGGGCCGGGCCGTGGCCCAGATCGTGAAGATGGCAGCGCCCCCGATCACCGGGAAGGCGAAGGTGGTGATGTCCTGGGCGACCTGCTGCTCGCGCACCAGTGAACGATACAGCCGCGAGGCGCGCCCCGAGCCGAGCAGGTCAACCGCCACCTCGAGCGCGTCGAAGCCAGCCGAGCCGAAGATCGGCATCCGGTACGCGGCGTAGATACGCGGCAGCGGCACCCGGTCGGGGACGTCCTGGCGGACCTCCGCGCCCAGCATCGGATCGATCGCGGTGGATGGAGCCGGCGGGATGGCAGGGTTGGCGGCGATCGGCCCGAAGTGCTTCTCGACCATCTCGAGCGCCGAGCCCGGATCGAAGTCGCCGGCGATCGTGAGCACGGCGTTGTTCGGAGCGTAGTGAGCCGCGAAGAACTCCTGGACATCGTCGAGCGAGGCGGCATCGAGGTCGGCCATGGAGCCGATGGTGGGGTGGTGGTACGGATGGCCATCGGGGAAGAGCAGCTCCTGGAGCTTCTCGTCCCAGGTGCCGTACGGCTGGTTGTCGACCGACCAGCGCCGCTCGTTCTTGACCACGTCGCGCTGGTTGTCGAGCTTCTCCTGGGTCATGGCCGGGAGGAGGCTCGCCAGCCGGTCCGACTCCAACCAGAGTGCCAGCTCCAGCTCATGGCTGGGCAGCGTCTCGAAGTAGTTGGTGCGGTCGAGCCAGGTGGACGCGTTGAGGGTCCCGCCGGCTCCCTGGACCAGGTCGAAGTGCTCGCCCTTGGCGACGTTGGCCGAGCCCTGGAACATCATGTGCTCGAAGAGGTGCGCGAAGCCAGTCTTTCCCGGCTTCTCGTGCCGGCTGCCAACGTCGTACCACAGGTTCACCGCCACGATCGGCGCGCGGTCGTCGTGAGCCAGAATCACACGCAGGCCGTTCGGAAGCTGGTGGCGTTCGATTGGGATGCGGGGCAAGGCGCTGCTCCTCGCGAGGTGATGGTGGGCGAGCGGCGGAAGGCTACCACGCGGCTCATGTCAAAGCGGTTTGGTTCCAGGTCTCGATGATCGGGCGCTCATGCTCCCAGCCAAGGACCGATACGGACGCGGTCGATAGCCCGAAGAGGCCCCCGAAGGTTCCGCCCAGGGCGAGCCATCTCGCGGCGAGGACCCTGAGCATGTGCCCATGGCCGAAGACCAGCGTGTCACCGCCCACCTCTTGGGCGAGGCATCGGGCGACGACGCGATCTGCCCGAGCGCTGACCTGGTCGATCGTCTCGCCAGCGGGCCATGGCCCGCGCCAGATCGTCCAGCCCGGATATTCGCCTTCTATCTCGGCGGTGCGTCGACCCTCGAGCGCGCCGTAGTCCCACTCTGCCAGGTCTTCGTCCGCGGTGGCGTCCCCGAATCCGGCGAGCCGAGCAGTCTCCGCGGCGCGCGATCGGGGGCTCGTCAGGACCAGGGCGAACCGCCGGCCCGCGAGACGCTGACCAAGCGCCGCGGCCTGCGCGCGTCCCGCATCGGTGAGCGGGATATCGGTGAGGCCGGTATGCCGTCCGTTGTGCGACCAGGCTGTCTCGCCATGGCGGACGAGCCAGAGCTGCCGCTCGACCGCCATCAGTCCCCCTGGCCGTCGGCCCGGATCACCCGCTCCATGCGGCGATCCGGCACAACCCACATCACGACGACGCCGACGTAGATCAGCATCGAGACGCTTGGCGCCACGAGGGCAATGGGAATGGCGGCTCCGAAGAGCACCGAGGAGGCCTTCCCCTTGAGATCCCGCCCGATGGCCTCACGCAGGGCCTCCGGCTGTCCGTGCGCGCTGATCAAGGCGCGAACCAGGATGAAGTACGCAGCGCCGGCCATGAAGAGCAGCGCGCCATAGGTCGCGACCGGGATCGGCGAGAAGGTGGTCTGGCCGACCCAGGCGGTACCGAACGGGAAGAGGGAGAGCCAGAAGAGGAGGTGCAGGTTGGCCCACAGGACGCGGGCGTCGATGACCTTCGCCGCCTGCAGCAGGTGGTGATGGTTGTTCCACCAGGCGCCAAGCAGGGCGAAGCTGAGGAGATAGCTAAAGAAGGTGGGGACCAGCGGCCGCAGGTTCTCGAGGCTTGTCCCCTCTGGCGGCCGCAACTCGAGGACCATGATCGTGATGATGATCGCGATCACGCCGTCGCTGAATGCCTCGAGGCGGCCCTTGGTCACCGCCGCATGCTAGTCGGTCGCGGCATGCAAGAAGCCCGAAGGGGCCCGATCACTAGCTGCTCCAACCCATGCAAAACACAAATCGGATCACTAGACGTTCGAGGCTCCTTCGAGCCATCCGCAGGATAGCAGCGGGCACCTTGGCGGCTGCGTATCAACGCCGCTCGCCGACGTTTCAGCGCCATCGCAAAGGGAGGGGCCGGCCTAGCCGGCTCCCAGCTCACCGGCCATCACCGGCGTGCCGCTCGGGGCAGCGATGCGCTCGGCCTCGACGGTCACCGCAAAGACCGCATAGCCGGTGAGGTCGCGCTCGACGGGAACCACGGCGACCTCGCCGTCGGTCGAGGTGAAGGTCCCGACCGCCACCGGGGTGCCGGCGGCGTCGATGAGCCACAGCTCGTAGAGCTGGTCTGCGGGCAGCGCCGCAAGGTTCGTCACCACCAACGCGGCTCCCGCGCCGGGCGTGTCGACCACGTAGCCGCGGCCGGCGTCACCCTCGACGCGGAAGGCTGCCGCACCGCCGGCGATCGCGTTCGCGACGGCACGGAGGGCAGTGTCGCGCTGGCCGAGCTGTGATTGCAGGCTGATATTCCAGGCCCCGACGGACACGACCGCCACAACCGCGGCCACGGCCAGCGGGCGGGCGAGCTGCGGCGAAAGCCACTCGAGCCAGCCTCGCCGAGCGACATCACGGGTGGCGGGTCCCGGCGCGGCAGCGGGCGCCACGCGCTGCGGCGTTCGCTCGATCGTCGCCATCAGCCGATCTCGCAGGCCAGCCGATGGGGCGGCGGGCTCAAGATTCTCGGCCATGACGATTCCCGCGCCGATCGCGGCCTCCACCTCCGGGTGCGCTTCCCCGCAATCGGCAAGGTGGTCACGCACGGCGCTATCCTCGTCCGGATCCACCGCGCCGAGCGCGAAGGCGCCGGCAAGCTCCTCGACCTGGCTGTGTGTCATCTCGGTCATCGCTGGTCACCGGCCGTGACGCTCACCGGTGCCGCGTCGCTCTGCCGCAGCAGACCGCGCAGCCGCGCCAACGCCAGGCGCAGCCGGCCGTTTGCCGTCCCCAGCGGGACGCCCGTCATCGTTGCGATCTCCCGGTAGGTGCGACCGCCGAAATAGGCGAGCTCGATCGCCTGGCGCTGCTCCGCGGGAAGCTCGTCCAGCGCGGCTCGCAGCTGGATCGACCCGAGGTTTGCCATGGCGCTGTCCCAGGTCGGGTTGGGCCCGCTGCGGAGCATCGAGCGCTCATCGGCCTCGCCGATCTCGATGCTGGGCCGGGTGCCTCGCAATCGGTCGATCGCGCGATTGCGCACGATGGTCACGATCCACGCTCGCAGACTGCCGCGCGCGGGATCAAATCGATCGATCTTCTGCCAGATGACCACGAATGCGTCATGTACGAGGTCCTCAGCCGCTTCCCTGTCGACAACGATGCGCAGCGCGACGGCCATTGCCGCCGACGCATGCCGGTCGTAGACCTCGCCGAGAGCGACGCGGTCCCCGGATCGGATCCGTTGGGCCAGAAGCCCGTCATCCTGGAGCGTTGCTGAATCGGTCACGAAGGTTCCTCGGAACTGACGTTGCACGCTCCATACAGATAACGCAACTCGAACGGCCCTGCATCATGCCCGCCGCGTGTTACGGCGCCCCTCTCCTCGCATACCTCGATCAGCGCGCCGGCTCTCGTTAGCGCCGGTGTCGCCATCAGGGCACGGAGGCCGCCCCGAAACCGACGCCCAGGCTCGGCCCGTCCGGCGTGTCCGCCGAGGCGATCCAGCGCCCTTTCAGCTCGCGCAATCGCACGTCCGGAGAGGCCGAACTCGCGATCTGGCCACTGAATCGCACCTAACTGAGCTAGCCTTGGCACCATGCTCAAAGGGCTCGCCAAGACTACCCGGGTTGCTGCCGGCCTCTGCCTTGCGTTCGCCGGCGCCGCCCTGCTGGGAGCCGCGTTGCCAGCCGCGGCTGCGGGCGGCGACGGTCTCATCGCGGTCATGTTCCTCCCAGTGGGCGCCGCCCCGCTTTGGTCATGCTTGGCATTGCGCTGCCTGCTCCGGCCAAGGGCCGAACCGCCAACTCCCGGGGTGTCGCAGTAGCCTGCTACTGATCCGGGCCATGCCCGATCCCGACGTTAAGGCCCCGTATTACCGGGTGAGTACGCGCTGCGCAAGCGGCGCCATCCAAGCCGCAGCCGGGAGCTCAGGGACCACCTGGCATAGAACTCGTCTGCGATCAGCCGAGGGCCCGCGCGGCCCCGATCGTCAGCACGACCCCAATCGCCAGCACGGCCAGCCCGGAGGCGATCGGCAACAGCCGGACTCCGCTGGCGACCACCGCATGTCGCGTCCAGGCGGCACCTCCCGCGTCGACCCGCGAGCGAACGACGACCACCGACGCGCTGACAGCGGCGAGGACGATCGCCATCCCAACGCCGAACGCGAGGATAAGCGCCAGTCCGAACAGGAGCCGACCGGTGGTCACCGCGACCAGTAGTACCAACAGCGCCGAGGCGCTGGGCACCATCCCGCCGACCAGGCCAAGGACGGCAATCCCAGCGCTGGTGAGCGGCGGCGAAGCGTCTGCGTGCGCCTTGGCCAGGTTGGCGTGGGTATGGCCACCATCGTGCGGATGCCGATGGGGATGCTCATGGGGGCGTGCATGCGCACCCTCGGGCTGGTCGACGCTCCGCGCGCGCAGTTGGCGCCAGACCAGCGACGCACCCAGTCCCACGACGAGGAGCCCGGAGGCGAGGGACAGCCAGGTGATGAGGCGTTCCGGCACGAGGAGCTCGGTCGCCAGCAGCGTAACAATCCCAAGGACCAGGACTCCGAACGTGTGGGTCACGGCCACCGTGATGCCCAGCCATGTTGCCTGCCCGAGCGTGCCGCGACTGCCGATGAGGTAGGCCGCGACGAGCGTCTTGCCATGGCCCGGCGAGATGGCGTGCGCCGCCCCGAGACCCATGGCCAGCAGGAGCGCCAACACCGCACCAAGCAGGGTCAGCTTCCCGCCAACCAGGTTGGCGAGCAGGTCGCTCTGCCGTCCCGGGCCGATGCCGGTGGGCACGGGGCCGGCTTCCGGGCTTCCGCCGCCTGCTGCGCGATCGAAGGTGAATGAGGCGCTCGTCTCGCTGCGCGGGTTCGTCAGGGCATCTGCTGGATACGATCGGAGCTCGTCGCTGACCGAACGGTCCGGCGCTGTCGAGGCGGAGACCGCGAAGCCGGGACCCGCCTGCACCACGATCTCGTGCCAGCCGATCCGCTCAGGGTAGGTGCCGTCGCTATAGGTGACCGACCCATCGCCAGGCACGTGACGGACCATCAGGTCGGCGACCAGGCGGAGCGTTGAGAGTCCGCCCTGCCCGGGCGGGAAGCTGACCTTGCGGTGGGCGACCATGAGCGATTGACGCAGTCCGTCGATCCGGAGGTCGAGCTTGCTGACGAGCCCGGGCAGCGTTGCGTCCAGCCAGGCGTCGATCTCTGTCGGATCGGGCGTCCCGTCGCGGTCGGCATCGATCTGGCGACGGGCAGCGAAGGCGGGGATCTCCGCCATGTCGAGCACCCAGCGCACCGTGATCTCGTCCGCACCAACGGCCAGGGCGGCGTAGTGATTGATCGTGAAGTTGCCGAGCGGATGCGCCGCGGCCGAGGTCGGATGCCCGAGCATCGCAGCGCCGCACAGTATCGGGACGATGAGAAGCGACCGGAGCCTCATCGCCCGAGTCCCTCCAGCGCCTGCTCCGCACGGGTAGCGTCCAGCGGCGAGAAGGCGGGATTGAGGGCTAGCGCTGCCTGCAGGTGGTCCCGTGCCGCATCTATCTCGCCCAGGGCGATCTCGATCATGCCGGCGTGATACAGGATGCGGCTGTCACGGGTCCCCAGGCGCAGCGCCTGGGCCAGGTAAAGGGCTGCCTCCTGGCTCCGTCCAGCGCGATGCAGCGCCCAGGCCAGGGTATCGGCTCCGAAGACGCTCGGACGCTCGCGATACGCTGCAATAGCCAGGGTCACGGCCTGCAACGGATCGCCGTGATCGGCAAAGAAGGATGCCAGCTCCAGGTCGGTGCGCACGCCGTTGGCCGCGAAGAGTCGTTGCTCTGCCTCGACCAGCGCGTACTGGTCGGCGGCGTCCACGGGCTGGCCATTGGCTTGCATGGCCTCGCCGAGGCCGATCAGGAGCTCCGGCAGCGGCACCTGCGCGGTCGCGCGCTGGTAGAGATCGATCGCACCCGGGAGGTTCCCGCGGGCCGCTTCGACTCGTGCCAGACCCCGCAGGGCGTAGCGAAAGTTCGGCAGCGCAACGAGCGAGCGCTGATAGGTCAACTGGGCATCGTCGATCCTGCCGACCGAGAAATACAGGTTGCCGAGCTGGACCCGGACGTACTCGGTGTTCTCGCTCGCCGGGCCAGCGGCGGAGACGGCCTTCTCCATGGCCTGGATCGCGCCGTCGAGGTCCCCGTGCAACTCGCGGAGATAGCTGACCCGGCTGTATGACGCGATGTCCGGCCGGAGGTCGACCATGTGTTGGACAGTTCGGATCGCATCGGGATACCGACCGAGCTCGATCTGGGCGTCGGCAATGACGCCGTACGTGCTTGCAATTGACGGGTTGAGGGCCAGGGCGCGTTGCCCAAAGTCGAGCGCCGAGCGGAACTCGTGGCGGGAGAGGGCCAGGCTGCCCTGCCCGATGAGGGCGTCCACGTTCGCCGGATCGAGGGCAATGGCCGCATTGAAGGCGAGCTCGGCGCGCCCGTATGCGGATGGATCGGCGGTCTCGCGCGCGGCCTGCAGGAAGGCGAACCCCAGCTGCGACTGCGCTTCGGGATCCGTCGGACGCGCGTTCGCACTCGATTGCGCCTTGCGCACGAGCCGATCGATCGCGCTTGTCTGGTTCGCGCCCTGATCGCCAGGGCCGGAGTCACGTGGCAGTGTTGTCGCCTGGAGCGGGGATCGAGAGCTGTTCGGTTGCGCACTGAGCTGCAGCCACAGAGCGGCGAGCGAGCTGAGGAGGGCGACCCCAATCAGGGCAACCATGATCGCGCGGCGGCCACGCTGCCATCCGCCCGGTATCCGTAGGTTGGTGAGGGAAGCCGGTGCCATCGTCGCCTCCTGGCGGGCTGTGGGATGCCGTCGGGGCCGGCGCGGACGCCGGCCCCGACGTTGCGGAGGGCTAGGAGGGGAGGGCCCCGGTGTTGATCGTCCCGACCGGATGGTGGAACGAGGTGACCCCCATGGCGTAGCCGCTCCACGGCGGAGCGACAAAGGGGAAGACCGCCATGAACGCCTTGTCGTTTTCGTTCACGCCGTCGCCGATCAGGTTGTTCGGCGAGTAGTTCCGTGTGATCGTCGGGTACAGGCCGTTGACAAACGAGCCGTAGCCGTCAGCGATCGCACGCAGCTCGATATCCGTCACGTCGTCGCTGAGTCGGCGGCCATTCGGGAAGCCCGCGAGGTCGCCGCCGAGCACGCCAAACCGAGAGCACGCTGCCGTGCACGGTGCCACCGCCACGTTGAGGCGCAGCATGTCCGCCTGCCGGGTGCCGGTGAAGGTGAACGGCGTGCCGTCCGGGAGCTTCAGGCCGGTGAGCAGGATGGCAGCCAGGTCGACGCGCCCGGTTTCGCGAGCCGCATGGCCCCCGGCCGCGACGATTGCCGTCCCGTACAGCGTGTTGATGATCTTCGCCAGCGCAGGCGACGTGTAGTACTGCGCAAACTGCGCATCGTCCGTGGGCTGCTGGAAGTTCCAGTAGTCCTTCTTGGCGAGCGGGATGACCACCTCGTTGATCAGCGGATTGCCGAGTCGCGAGACTTGGACCCAACCGTCGTTGAGTTTGCTGGTGCCGTCGGTCTTAAGGACGGTGACCTTCTGACGGCTGGCGGTGGCCCACACGCCGATGACCGCATCCTGGCTTCCGAAGGCCGGGATGGCCGAGGTGCCGGTCAGCTCAGTGATCGGGACCTTGACCGCGATTGAGTGGACGTTGTATCCGCCGACGCCGTCGATCCCCGGACTCTGTGCCAACGGGATGACGTGTGCGGGATTGAAAGGTCGCAGGCCACCCAGGTCGAAGATCGACCCGAGGTCGACGAAGAACGGATCGTCGCGCGGACCGGCGAACGCCTTGCCACCATTCGAGAGGTTGGTCCGACCACCGGAGCCGATAGTTGCCTCGTAGCTTGCGTCCGGCGTCGACCGCGGACCAATGTTGGTCGGCGGCACGTGGCCGCTTCCCAGCAACGTCGAACCCGCGGCGGTGACCCGTGTGACCTTGTAGGTCTGCTGAACAAGCAGATCCGGGTCGGTCACGGAGTTGATCGGGAAGTCGTTGAACAGGAATGACGGACCGAACAGATCCGAGTCGTGCGTTTTCGTTTGGAATCGGAACTGATAGGTCACGTCGGCGATCGCGTCCCCGGTGTTGTCGACCTTGAGCTCGTACAGGACGTTGTCGTCGAACGCGTAGAAGTTCGGCCCGCCGGCCGGCTCTTCGAGCGGAATGTAGTTGGCGATGAGAGTGACCGTGTTGGAGCCGTCCGGGCTGCGGAAGGCGTACAGGTCGGTGTTATCGGCTGTTGGGTCACGACTGATCAGTGGGGCTTCGCGGTGGCTGGACGCCAGCGAGAAGCTCGGGATCAGCAGTGAGAAGAGGAGCGCAACGCTGCCGAGGACCGCCACGGGCGTGCGCGCGAGTGCTCTTGACGCGCCTGTCATTGCTTGGAATCTCCAGCTAGATCGGGGTGGCGCACGGCGCCTGAGGGGATGGGTGGATGGGACGGACTGGCCAGAATTAAGCCTCCTCGTCTGATGGCGCGTGCTCCCACCAGGTTGCAGCAGCGGTGGAAGCAGGCTCGGTTGTCGGGGCGGATCCGCGGTACTGCTCGTAGTACGCCGTTCGCGGTGACACGCATCACAACTCAGATCAGCGGTGGCGGTGTGCTTTGACCGCGCCCGAGGGCCGTGGGTATCATCGGCCGGTCTCACCGGCCTTCCCGATCGGCCGGCGCACGTTCCGGCGTAGCTCATTGGTGAGCGGGCGGCTGTTAACCGCTTGGTCGGTAGGTTCGAGTCCTAGCGCCGGAGCCAGTCACACCGAGCGGATCGACGCCGGCTGCCTCCGGGCGACTCCAGCCGACACCTTTCGTTTCCGCACAGTCACGTCAGACTCCTTAACCGCGCCGCGGCAGCGCATCGTCACGGTAGGTCGGTCTCGCCATTGGCTCGGCGCGGTCCTGGCGACCAGGGTTTGGGCCGCGCGTCGACGCTCCTATCGGGCCAATGGCAGCCTGCGCTGTGCCGGATCGCTCGTCAATCTTTTCCCACCGTGTCTGGTGCATCCGGGCACCGGACGGAACCCCGTTGCCTAGCGCCCCGCCCGTGGAACGCACAACCCGCCCGCGGACGCCCTGGCAGCGCTCGCCCGCGATCCGCCCGATTTCACGCCATCACGGGCGGGATCTCGAAGAGCACCTCGTCCAAGCGCTTCTTGACGACATCCGGCACCGCGGCGTGCGGTGCAGGGTATCCGACGGGAATGACCACGTATGGCCGCTCGTTGCGCGGGCGCCGCAGAAGCCTGCTGAGAAAGCCCATTGGGCTGGGAGTGTGCGTGAGCGTCGCCAGGCCGGCGTGGGTCAGCGAGGCGAGCAGAATGCCGACGGCAATTCCCACTGACTCGCGGACGTAGTAGTGCTTCACGTGTCCGACCGCGCCGCCCCCAGGCCGAAGGCCGTACACCTGCTCAAAGACGACGATGAGCCACGGCGCGTCGGTCAGGTGCGGCTTGTGCCAGTCGGTACCCAGCGGAGCCAACGCCTCCAGCCACTCGGGTGACATGCGGTGTGCGTAACTCTCGCGCTCCTCGGCCTCAGCCGCGGCACGGATGCGCGCTCGGAGATCTGGATCGTCGCCGATGAGGACGAAGGTCCAAGGCTGTTGATTGGCACCGCTCGGCGCCAAGGCGGCTGCTCGAATGGCGCTCACGACAAGATCGCGCGGAACCGGTCGGGTGGAGAACTCACGAATCGAGCGCCGGCGTCGCATCACCTCCAGGAAGCGCTCCGACGCGGCGCGGCGCTGTGCGAGCGTCAGGCGCGGTGTCCGATACGGAACATGCCTGGTCGACATGCCGATGATCGTACTCGCCTCGCAGCGCCTCGATTGGTGCCCGGCTGGGCACGGTAGGGATGACCGCCTCCAGCATGATTGAGATGTGCTTGCGACACCGGCCGCCAAGCGCCACGCCGGCCGAAGCCACCGAGAAGGTCCTCGACATCGAGCCACAGGACGCGCGGTCCGAGGAGAAGCCGGCAACTGCCGTTCGCTGCTGCCTCAGGTACCGGATCGGGCCTGGCGCGCCGTGGCTGCAGCGTCTCGCGTCGCACGCCACTCGAAGAGGGACCGTCCACTGGGTTTGGCTGGCTGAATGGCTGTACTGCCTCCCGGGACACAATGAAGCCGGACCCTTGGGGGCCCGGTTTCGTGCTTGATTCGATGGTGAGCGGCCAGGGATTCGAACCCTGAACCTAGTGATTAAGAGTCACTTGCTCTGCCGTTGAGCTAGCCGCCCTCCCCGAATCATGGCGGAGGCGCGACAGGGGGTCAACCCGGTGCCATCACCCCGGCTTGGCGGGGCCGCCGAACGGTTCGGGGGCGTCGCCGTAATGCGCGTCCATGAACGTGCGGACCACCTCGAGGTCGACCGAGTCCTGGTAGAGGAGCCAATTCCAGGCGGCGAGGGCGATCGGGTGACCGAAGTTGGCGCCGGACCACGGGCTGACGATCACCTTGAAGCGCTCCGTGGTGATCTGCTGCTGCACGAACTGGGTCAACGTCGCCACGTCGGTGGTGCTCACCTGTGACGGCTGGTACCAGATGATGATGCCGCCGTGCTCCATGTTGTGGAGCAGCCGTTCCTGTGGCTGGGCGCTGGGGTAGACCCCCCACGGCCCCGGCGAATCAGCCGTGTTCCAGTGCTGGCCCGATGTCGCCGGCACCGAGGTGTATCCGCTTCCATGGGTCCCAGCGGTGATGTGGGAGCCGCCGGCGTCGGCCTGCCGCGTCCCGGTCGAGCCGGGATCCGGCGTGCCACCGCCGCCGAACAGGAAGACGAGCAGCAGGATCACCAGGCCGAGCAGCAGGATGGCGCCGATTCCCAGGATTCGCCAGTCCAGCGTCCGCGCGGTGCGCGTGCCGAGCCGCCTCCCCAGCGCCTCGTCGGAGGCACGGGAACGGCGCTGGATGCCGGAGGTGCGACGTTTGGCCACTGGCGGCGAAGGATAGCCGAGGCACTCGCGAGGCGCCGCGACCCCTCACGAATCGCCGATGCGATGTCCGGAGCCCTCCGCGAGGCGGGGGCGCAACACGGCGTGCCGGTAGAATCGGTGCTGATGACGGAAACCGACGGGGCACCGCCGCGCCAGAACGCCTTCGCCCTCGTGGGACGGCTGATCTCCGGCATGGTGAGGCTCGCCAAGCTCGAGCTGCAGCATGGCCGCCAGGAGATCGGGGCAATGGTTGGCGAGGCCGGCATCGGCGCCGCTATGGTGGCGGGCGCGGTTGTCGTGGCGCTCATCAGCCTCGCCACGCTCGACGTGGCGATCGTGCTCGGGGTCGCGGCGCTCTTCGAGGCGCTGCCCGGGCTGGTCGTGGCGATCATCATCCTGATCGTCTTCGTGGGCATCGTCGTAGTCGCCGTCGCCACTGGCGTAGGGGCGACGAGACCGCCGGGGTGGGCCGTGGGGATCGGGCTCCTCGCGGTCGCCGTGCTGGCCGGGGCATTCGCGCTGCCTGCCTACCTCGGCTTCCGGGCGGCCTGGCTGACGGCCCTGTTCGTATTCACCACGCAGCTCCTCGTCGCGGGGCTGATCGGATGGCGCGGCGTGCGCCGCATCAAGATCGGTCCACCGAAGGAGACGATCGCATCGGTCCAGGAGGAGGTCGCATGGGCGAAACGATTGCTGAGACGCGGGTAGAGATCGCGGCGCAGCGCGCAGAGCTGGAGGCGACCGCCGACGGCCTGCACGACGCGCTCGACCTCGGCAAGCGGATCCGCGAGAACCCGGGCGCGGTGATCGGGATCGGGGCGGTCGCCGCGTTTCTGGTTGCCGGCGGGCCGCGGCGGCTCGCGGGCCTCCTGCGCCGTCGGCTGGCTCCGAATGCCGCCGAGCAGGCGTACGACGCCCTCCCGCCCAGCATGCAGGCCTGGGTCAGCACCCTGGCGCACGAGGCGGGCCCAAGGGCCGGCAAGGTGCGCGAAGGGCTGGTCGAGGAGCTGCGTCGCTGGCGGCGCGACCCGATCAAGGACAAGAAGGCTCGACGGGAGCTCGCCAAACGGATGGTCGACGGACCGCCGGGTCCGGGGCGCACCGCCTGGACCACCGCCGAGACGGTGCTCGGCCTCGTCGGTGCCGCGCTCGCGCGGAAGGCCATCCAGCGCTTCCTGACCGATGAGCCGCCCCCCAAGAACCGCGGAACTGCCGCTGCCGTGGCCGCGGCGGTGCGCAGCGAGGCGCACAACACCGCCGCCGGCCCGGGACCCGAGGACTACGCGGGCTGGTCGAAGCCCGCCTGACGTAGACTCCCTCGGACTCCCTCGACGCGATCGCGCCGTCAATAATCCTCGCGGGCGAGTGGCGGAACGGCAGACGCGCCGGCTTTAGGAGCCCTCAGGACCCTGCGGTGTGCGTCACGCGTGGGGGGTCATGCGTAGAGTGCCGAGTTATACGCGTCTGGTGAGTGTGGCCGGGGTCGCCTGCAGGCTACCCGCTCGGCGCGACCTGCCGCTTCTTGCTCAGCGCCTCCGCTAGACGGCG
>JBDTYC010000014.1:0-16188 GCA_040005815.1 Chloroflexota bacterium | reverse complement strand
GAGGGCTCGAGCCTGCTCGGGCTGGTGAGCCGCCTCGCGCCGGTGATCGTCTCGGGCAATTGCGCCGTGGTGCTGGCCTCCGAGTCACGCCCGCTGCCGGCGGTGACCCTGACCGAGGTGCTGGCCACCTCCGACGTCCCGGGCGGGGTCGTGAACCTGATCACCGGCCTGCGCCGCGAGCTGGTGCTGCACCTGGCCGGGCATATGGACGTCAATGCCCTCGACGCCTACGGGCTCGATCCCGCCCAGGGTGTCGCGGTCGAGGAGCTCGCCACCGAGAACGTGAAGCGCCTCGTCCGCCCGCCGAACGGCGGGGCCGATGCCGTCGACTGGCTGAGTCCGCGTGCGCAGTCGCCCTACCTGATCGGCGAGTTCACAGAAACGAAGACCGTCTGGCACCCGATCGGCAGCTGACCCTCAGGCCCCGCGACCCACCCGATCCAGGGCGGTGCGGAACTGGGACCGCAGGATCCAGCGCCCCGCCAGGACCATGAAGGTCCCGGCGACCCTGCCCCGTGGTCCGCGGAAGACGCGGTAGCGCTCGCAGGTAATGTGCGAGCCGCCACCAGGCATGCCGCTGACGGTGTAGCGGATCGTCCCGACCGGCTCGGCGATGTTCGACTCGAGCTGGGTCAGCTTCACGACCTCGGGCTCGGACCAGTCGTAGCGCTCGCGGCTCCAGGCGTAGGAGACGCCCTCGGTCACCTCTGCCGAACTGTGGCTCACCGAGTGCACGCGATAGACGGCGGGGTCGCAGGTCTCCTTCCAGATCACCTCGCGCCGGGGCGAGAAGTCGACCAGCGCGGCCAGCACCTGCTCAGGCGGCAGCGCGATGTCGAGCTGCCAGCGAGTGTGTTCGGTGGGTCCCATCGGGCTAGACCAGGCCCGTCCAGCTGGCCAGCGTCGAGCCGAAGAGGACGCCGGTGAGCAGGATGACGAGCCCGGTCAACCCCCACGCCAGGACGTTGAGCCAGCGCGGGTTGGTGTGGCTGCCCATGATCCGCGGGTTGTTCACCAGCCGCAGCATGAACACCAGGATGATCGGCAGCAGGATCCCGTTCAGGTTCTGGCTGACCAGAATCACGCCGATCAGCGGGAGCCCCGGGATCAGCACGACCACTGCGCCGGTGAGGATCAGGGCGGTGTAGAGGCCCATGAAGGCCGGCGCTTCGCGGAACTTGCGGGAGACGCCTGACTCCCAGCCGAACGACTCGCACACGGCGTAGCTGGTGGTGAGCGGCATGACCGTGGCGGCCAGCACCGAGGCGCCGAAGAGCCCGAAGGCGAAGAGCCCCTTGGCAAGATCGCCCGCCACCGGCGTCAGCGCGAGCGCAGCCTGCTCGGCGCTCTCGATCCGGATGCCACGCGGGAAGATGGTGACCGCGGTCACGATCACGATGAAGAGGGCGATGGCGTTGGTCCAGATGCCGCCGAGGACCGCATCGGCGCGCTCGAGCTGGAGCTCCTCGGGCCCCAGGCCCTTGTCGGCGACCGATGACTGCAGGTAGAAGAACATGTATGGCGTAACGGTCGTGCCCACCGTCGCCACCATCAGGAGCAGGGCGTTCGGCGCCAGGTCGATCGACGGGCTGATGAGCGCCCGACCGACCTGGCCCCAGTCCGGGCCGGCGAGGAAGGCGCTCACCGCGTAGGCGCCGAAGACGACCGCCACCGACAGGAAGACGCGCTCGACGACGCGGTAGCTCGCGAAGACGACCAGCGCCCAGATGCCGGCGGCCACGATCGGCACGGTGGCGTAGCGCGAGATCCCGAAGATCTCCAGCGCCGCGGCCGCCCCGGCGAACTCGGCCACAATGTTCGCTCCATTGGCGATCAGCAGCACGACCATGGCGAAGAGAGTCCATCGGATCCCGAAGTCGTCGCGAATCAGGTCGCCCAGGCCCTGCCCCGAGACCGCGCCCATCCGCGCGGCCATCTCCAGCACCACGACGAGCAGGACGGTCGTGATCGGGAAGATCCAGAGGAGAGAGAGGCCGGTCTCCGCGCCGAGCACGCTGTAGGTGGCGATCCCGCCCGCATCGTTCCCGGCCAGCCCCGCGATCAGGCCGGGTCCCATCACCCCCAGGAAGGCGAGCACCCCGGACCGATGGACGCGGAAGTTCGGCAGTCGCTCGCGGATCGAGCGCTGCGCGCGCCGGATCGGGCGGGGGAGGGCCAGACGGCGGGTCACCGGGCCTACCGGTCCTCGGCCGGCTCGTAGATATCCGGGAGGCGCTTGCGCCACCCCTCGCCGAGCGCCCGCTCGAGGGCGTCGTCGACAGTCACGATGCCCTGCATCCGCCCCGCGGCGTCGACCACCGGCAGCGCCAGCAGGTTGTAGCGCGCGATCGCCGCGCCGACCTGCTCAGCATCGAGCTCGACCCCAACGCTGATCGGGTCTGAGCGCATGAAGTCACCCACGGCCGTCTCTGGCGCGGCCACGATCAGCCCCCGCAGCGTGATCGTGCCGACCAGCATCCCATCCACGTCCGTCACGTACAGGTAATAGACCTGGTCGGCATCCGGATGCAGCTCCCGCAGCCGCTCGATCACCTGCTCGGCCGTCATCTCGGGCGTGACGGTGATGAAGTCGGTTGTCATCAGGCCACCGGCCGTCTCCTCGCCGTAGGCGAGCAGCTCGCGGACGTCGGATGCCTCCTCGGGCTCCATCAGGCCCAGCAGCTGCTCCTGGCGCTCCGAGGAGAGGTCGGCGACCAGGTCCGCGGCCTCGTCGGGACCCATCTCCTCCAGGATGTCGGCCGCCTTCTCCGGCGAGAGCGCCTCCAGGATGTCGACCTGGTCATCGGCGGCGAGCTCCTCCAGGACGTCGGCGGCGCGCTCGTCGTCAAGGGCGGCCAGGATGCCGGCGCGGTCGCGAGGCGCCAGCTGCTCGACGATGTGCGCGACGTCCGCGGGGTGCAGCGTCCCGAGCGCCTCGTGCGGGACGCGTAATTTGAGGCTCGAGACGCTTGACTCGACCGGGTCCACGTCCTCCCACTCGATGTAGTTTTCCGCCTCGAGGTGGAGGGCCCGGGCGAGTCGCTCACCGGGCCCGGAGAGGCCGAGCCGGCGCAGGATCCCCGCCAGCCCGACGTCCACCGCAACCAGCCTCAGGCGCCCCTCGACGGGGGCAAGCTGGATGTCATTGACGCGGACGATCTTGCGGTCCTCAACGTCGACGATCTGCTTGTCGAGCAGGTCGAGCCAGAGGCGGATCTCATTGGGCCGCTGGCGGAAGGTGGCCATGTCGATGAGGGTGGTGCGCAGCCGGGCTCCATCGGCGTCGATCTCCTCGACATCGGTCCATGGCAGGAAGGTGTCGCGGCCACCGACAACCCGAACGACGATGCCGGTGACCGGCGGGTACTGCTCGCCGAGCGCCACGATCAGGTCGCGGATCTTGCCAAACGAGTCGCCGTCACGGTCGCGGACCGCACGGCCGACCAGGCGGCTGAGGAAGAGCATGAGACGACCACCTCGCTCCAGCGTCAGTTGGGGTGACGCGCGCAGGTGGTCGAGGGCGACGCTAGGCGGTCATCCTCGCCCCGGCCTTCGGCCTCGGGCGCGCGCAGATTCTGCTATCGGAACCGGCATCCACCTTGGATCGTGCTTCGCCTCGGTGCGTTCTCCACGCCACGGCGGCCGGGTGAGCAGCCGTCGGGTCCGCCTGATTCTAGCCCGGGCTCGGTGCCCGCGGAACCCCTCAGGAGGTCTCGAGCGGGGTCTCACGCAGATGATCCCTGGCGCGGGCCCGATGACGAGCGACCTTGGCCTGGTTGCCACAGGTGCGCATGTCGCACCAGCGACGCCTTCCGGTGGGGGAGCGATCGATGAAGAGGTACCGGCATCCGGCATTGGCGCAGACCCGCAGCCGCGACGGGGCGTCATCGGCCAGGAACTGGGCGAGCGAGCTGGCGATCGTGGCCCGCGCCTGGTCGAGCCGGTCGCCGACCTGGGCGAAGGCGTAGCGAGTGCCGTCCGGGTCGCGCTCGATCTGGTGGTAGTGCAGCCCATGGCGAAGGATGTGGTTGAGGTCGTGCAGCTGCTCGCTGGTTGGGTGGCCGCTGTCGGTGACTTCCGCCGCCACGCTGTGCAGGACGTTGCGCAGATGCTGGAAACGCTCGAGTCGTCGCGCTGTCTCATCGGGGTCGCGTCGAAGGCGCGCTGCCTCCGCCGCCAGGCCACGGCCGCTAATGAGCCGCTGCTCGCGCAGCCACGCCAGCAACGAGGAGATGTCGGGCACCGCGTCGCGCGGCTCGCCCCGCTCGTATTCGAGCGTGTTTCCAAAGGATATGAACAGCTCCTCGGCTTGGTCGGGCTCGGGGAGCGTCGTACGATCAAGTGTCATGTAACCATTGTACAGCCCTTGACAAGTTACTCCGGTCCCGGTACAGTTCCGTTGTAACCGTTCTTAAGTCATTAATGAGTTACCACAGCCCACGTAGGGAGGTGGTTCCGAGCCAACCCAGGAGGTTTCCCATGAGCCGAGGAGCAACATATCTCGGCCTGCTCGCCAATCTGAAGCAGGATGAGATGCTCTACGAGGCGCAGCGACGCACGTTCCGAACGGATTCGATCCGTCCGAGCCGCGGCCGCAGCCTCGGCGCCTCGCTGCTGCGCGCTCTGCGCATCACCAAGCGCTAACCCGCATCCGACCCGCGGCCCAACCCCTACCCGGGGCTGGGCCGCTTTTTTCGTGCCCCTAGAATGGCGCGCATGCCACGCCCCCGCGCCATCTCGCGCAGCGATTCCACGCTCATCAGCAACGCGGAGATGGCCCGCGTCTTCAACGAGATCGCCGACATGCTCGAGATCTCGGGCGCGCTCGTTTACAAGGCCGTGGCTTATCGCCGGGTCGCGGAAGCGGTCGAGCGCTGGCCCGAAGACGTGGCGCCGCTGTTTCAGTCCGCCGACCCGCCCAAGATCCCCGGTGCCGGACCGGCCCTCACGACCAAGCTCGCGGAGCTGGCCACCACCGGGCAGCTCGGCTACTACGACAAGATGCGCGCCGAGGTGCCCAGCGGACTGTTGGAGATCCTGAGGATCCCCGGCGTCGGGCCCCGGACCGTGAAGCAGCTCCACGACGAGCTCGGCATCGAATCGGTCGACGCGTTGCGCGCCGCAGCCGAGGGCGGCACGCTCCGCACCCTCAGGGGGCTCTCCGCGCGCACCGAGGAGAACGTCCTGGCCGCGATGGCGCGCCTCGCCTCGCGGGGCACGCGATTGCTGTTGCACGACGCCGACGCGCTGATGTCCGGCCTCGTAGAGCGGCTCCTGAAGGTGCGCGGCGTGCATGCCATCGAGCCGGCGGGATCGCTCCGACGCCGGAAGGCGACCATCGGCGACCTGGATCTCCTGGCAGCGACCGACGATCCGGGTCGCCTGATCAAGGCGCTCGATGGCCTGACCACGGTCGAGCAGGTGCTCAACGCGGGGACCGACAAGTCCAGCATCGTCCTGGCCGATGGGCCGCAGGTAGACCTGATGGTCTGCCCTCCCGCGGCCTGGGGCAGCCACCTCGTGCACTTCACCGGGAGCAAGGCGCACAACGTTGCGCTGCGGGGGATGGCCCTGGATCGCGGCCTGTCACTCTCCGAGAAGGGCTTCAAGGTGCTCGAGAGCGGCGAGCTGCAGCCGATTGCAACCGAGGAGGAGGTCTATGCCCGCCTCGACCTGCCCTGGATCCCGCCCGAGATGCGCGAGGACAGCGGCGAGATCAAGGCTGCGCTGGCAGGTCGCCTGCCGACCCTCGTCAACCTTGACGATCTCCGTGGCGACACGCATGTCCATTCGGACTGGACCGATGGAGTGGACTCGATCGAGGTCATGGCACGTGCCGCGCGCGACCTGGGGCGTGCATGGATCGTCCTCACCGACCACTCCCCATCGCTCGGCATCACCCGGGGCCTCACCGTCGAGCGGGTGGCGGAGCAGCGGCAGGAGATCAGCCGCCTGAATGCTGAGCTTGCGCCGTTCCGTATCCTGCACGGCACCGAGATGGAGATCCGCGCCGACGCCACCCTCGACTATGCCGACGACCTGCTCGCCGGGTTCGACGTTGTGGTCGCCAGCGTCCACACCGCCCGCGGACAGTCGACTGAACAGCTGACGAAGCGCACCCTGGCCGCGATCGACAATCCGAACGTGGATATCGTGGCGCACCCGACCGGACGGATCGTGAATCGGCGAGACCCGATCGCGCTTGATTGGCCGCGGGTCTTCGAGGCCGCCGCCCGCACCGGGACCGCCTTGGAGCTGAACGGCAGTCCGCGGCTCGACCTGGACGACGCGCTCGCGCGCGCAGCGGGCCAGGCCGGAGTGCGACTCACGCTGGCGAGCGACGCGCATCGCACCGAAGAGCTCGACCAGCTGCGATACGCCGTCTCAGTAGCGCGGCGGGCGTGGATCACGCCGAGCCAGGTCATGGGGACGCGGACCGCGGACGAGCTGCTGGAGCTGGTCGGATGACCGCCACCGGGGCGCCGCGAGAGGGGCTGTGGATTATTGGCCGCCGCATCGAACGGCCGGAGGCGATTGCCCTGGCACTCGTCTTGGCGGCGCTCGTCGTCTATGGCTGGATCGCGCCCTCGTTCTGGCTTGCCGTCGCGATCGCCGCGCAGCTGGCAATCGGAGGGATGGGCGCCGTGTGGGTCATCGGCCCGATCCGCTCGCGGTTCGGCTTTGCGCGGTACGCCACGTTCCCGGTGGCGGCGGTCGCGTTGACGCTGATGGGGCAGATGCTGGGCCCGGTGGCCCAACTGGTCGGTGCGCCCATCGCTGCCGTGCTGCTATTTGGCGTGCTCAGCTTTGAGGTGCGGCTGCCCGATGGAAGGGCGCCGCGTCTGAGCATCGACCTGACGCTGGTAGCGATCGTCTTCGCTGCGGCCGCCGGGATCGCGGCCACCTTCCCCGCCGCATCCTGGCCGCCGGCGGTCCTGCTGGTCGTCATTGCCGCAACCGTCCCTGCCCTTCGTGCCGCCGAGCTGCGAGGCCGGTACGGCGTCGAGGCCGTGGGCCAGGCCGCGCTCCACCTGTTGGCCGTCGCGCAGCTGGGCGCCAGTCTCGCCCTGCTGCATCTCCCCGGCGTGGTCGGATCGGCCGTGCTGGCTCTCGGATTCCATGCCTGGGCAGGGGCGGCGGAGGCGTTGGACAACGGCGCGCGCACACGGGCGGTGGCAATCGAATTCGGCAGCCTCGCCCTCCTGGGATTCCTCGTGGCCCTCCTCCTCCGACCGGCGTGACCCATCGCGGCGGTGCGCGTTGACACCCCTCCCGGCCTCTGCTACAACAAGGCGCTCTTCGGCCGGGTGACCCCGCCGGACGTGCATTCCCGCACCACATTGACCGCCTCAACGTGAGCTTGGGGAGACGATGACGCTCGACGAGACGGAGACCATCAACCGCCAGCGCAGGCACCTCACCGATATCGCCATCGGGCAGGCGACCCGCGGTGAATGGGATGCGGCCGTCTCCTCCAACCAGCAGATCCTGGAGCTCGGTGGCGACACCGATGCCTTCAACCGCCTGGGCAAGGCGCTCGCCGAGCTCGGCCGCCACACCGAGGCGCTGGTGGCGTACCAGGGGGCCCTGGCCCGCGACGCCACCAACCGGATCGCGGAGCGTAACGTGAGTCGGCTGCGGGTCATCGCCGGCGGCGGCGTGGATGCCGCGGCCAGCGGAGATGGGAAGCCGGAGAAGGCGTCCGCCTCGCATTTCATCGAGGAGATGGGCAAGACCGGCCACGCGCGCCTCATCAACCTGATTCCTGCGAAGCAGCTCGCGTCGCTCTCTGCTGGCGATGCGGTCGAGCTCGTCCTCGACGGCGCGCGGCTGGTGGCGCGCGTCGGTGAGGTCGAAGTGGGCCAGGTGGAGCCACGCATCGGCTCACGGCTCGCCAAGCTGATGAAGGCCGGCAACCGCTACGACGCCGCCATCACCACCGTCGATCGCGACGAGGTGCGGGTGATCATCCATGAAGCGTTCGCCCATCCCGCGAACTTTGGGAAGGTCAGCTTCCCCGGCAGCGCGACGGGCCGGACGGGTGACGTCCGACCCTACATCAAGGGCACCGCGCTCCGCTACGATGACGAGGAGGAGTCCGAGGAGTCGGAGGAGGAGACCGAGGAGGTCGAGGAACTCGACACCAGCCTTCCTGAATTCTCCGCTGAACCCGAACTCGAGGAAGAGCTGCTCGAAGAACCGTAGGAGCCCGATTGCCCGAGGCCGAACGGAAGCGACTGGATTACGTCGTGCTTCCACGCCGCCTCCCTGGGCTCGCACTCCTCGAGCGCTATTTCCCGTCGCCGGCCGACAACCAGCTCGATGCCGAGCTGAATGTATTCGCGCATCCCGGCGACACCATCCTCGACCCGTGGGCCGGCACCGGCTGGACCGCGCGGCGCGCGATCGCGCGCGGCCTGCGCGTGGTCGCGGCGGACCCATCGCCATTCGCGCAGCTGGCGGGCCAAGCGTTCCTGCTGGCGCCCGAGCCGGTGGCCCTCGACGCCGCCTTCGCCCAGCTCTCCGCCTCGCGGCGCGTCGATGTGCCGCTGAGACAGCACCTGGAGGAGCTGTATGCCACTCGCTGCTCGACCTGCCGCCGCCCGGTGGTGGGGGAGCAGTTCATCTGGCCACGCGACGGTGACGCACCGGGTCGCAAGATCTATCACTGCCCGAACTGCGACGTCTCGGTCGGCGGCCCCGCCGAGCGAGTCGCCCCCATCGACGATGCCGACCTTGCCAAGCTGGGGATCGACCGGCCGGTCGAGCCTGAGCCGGTGCTGCCGGTCGGGGACCCGGTCGGCGAGGTCGAGGATGACCTTCCCCCGGCTCCGGTCGGCCTGACTGCCGCCGTCCCGCCCGAACCCGATGACGACCCGGCGGCGCCAATCGGCGAAGCGGGTGGCCCTCCCTCGCTTGCTCCCGCGAGGCCCGATCCTCCCACGGGGTCACTGCGGTCCGGACGTCCGCGCTACGCCTCGACGGTTCACCCGGATCCGGCCGCGCCGCAGGCCACCGACGTGCGGCAGAGCCTCCACTACCAGCAGCTACGCGACCGATTCCCGGTTCTCGACGGCCGTGACGAGCTGATCGACGAGCTGCTCGACCTCTACACGCCACGCAACCTGTACGCGCTCCAGACGATCGCGAACAAGATCGACGCCGAGTTCCGCGAGCCCTCCCTCGCTGCGGTCTTTCGCCTCGCCCTAGCCGCCTGCCTCCTCCCCGGCAGCCGGCTCAATGGGTATCCCGGTCGCGTCGCATCCCTCCGCATCAGCGGCGGGCACGTCCGGCAGCCCGCGTCCCGGCACCAGCGCGAGGTGAACGTCTGGCGCCTCTTCGAGACGGCGGTGCAGGACGTGCGGACGGCGATCGCCGCACTCGGCAGGGACCGGCGCCCAGCCCGCTTCGCCGCCGATCTGGACGAGCTGGGCGGGGTTGGGGCCGCCAACGTCCTCTGGATCCGATGCCGCCCCGCGGTGGTGGGCCAATACCTCCCGCCGGACGGCGTCGACCTCGTCCTCGGTTCGCCCCCGCCGGCGGGGAGCGTTGACGAGATGAGCTTCGAATATCTCGCCACGGCCTGGCTGCTCGGCCGTGAGGCTGCCGAGACCCTCCGCCTCGAGCCGCTCTTCGGGGCGGCGCAGGGAGAGGGCGAGCCGGCCGAGGCGACGGCGATGCGGCATGCCATGGCGTCCGCCGCCGGGGCGCTCAAGCCGGGTGGCTGGTGCAACCTCCTGATCGAGGGGGCGGAGCTGGATCGGGTGCTGGCCACCGCGGTCGCCGGCGCTGCAACGGACCTGGAGCTGGTCGACGTCGTCCATCGGGAGTCCATTCGTTCCGGCGAGGCGATGGCGCTCCACTTCCGCAAGTCGTCGGCCGAGGACCGGCTGCGTCGGGTGATCGAGGCGACCCCGCTCCAGCTCGGGGCCGAGGACGGGCATCTCACCTACCCCGAGCTCGCGGCAGCCATCGACCGGGCGGTGACCCGGATGCTCCGGCGCCGTGGTGAGCCGGCGGGCCTGCTGCGGGTCGCCGCAGCCGTCCTCGTCGAGCTCCAGGCCTCCGGGCTGCTCGCCCGCCTGGCGGCACCACGCGGCATGGCTCTGGAGCCGCCCCAGGCGCCCGACTCGACCCCCAAGGATCCGCCGGCCGAGGAGCGGCCGGAGCGTGGACCGAATCTGCTGGCAACCCTGCTGCGCGAAGAGCTTGCCCGTGACGACCACCCCTCTCTGGTCCGGATCGGCGATGCGGATCGTCCGCTCTGGTGGTTGCGGCGGCCCGAGTTGGACGAGACGCCGCTCGCGGATCGGGTGGAATGGGCCACCTTCTCGATCCTCACCACCGCCGGGCGCCTGGACGAGCACTCCTTCATCGAGCGCATCTACGCCCTCTTCCCGGGACTGGATGCCCCCGATGAGGAGCTGGTGCGCGCCTGCCTGGCGGCCTACGCATCGGTCGGGGAGAAGGGCGTTCTGCGCAGCGAGGAGGATCTCTCCGCGCGGCAGGAGGACCATGCCCGCATCATCGGCACCCTGGTCGACTACGGCCATCGGCTCGGCCTGCGCGCGTGGGTCGGCCGCCGGGAGCACGAACGTGCGTATGCCGGCGCGACCCTCCTTGAGCGCCTGAAGGACGACGAGCGCCGCGCCTACCTCCCGCTCATCGTGCGAGCTCCGGCCGAGACCCTCGCCGCGATCGATGCGATCTGGTACGTCCGCGGCCGCATGGCGTTCATGTTCGATGTCGAATGGACGGCGATGCTGGGTGAGCCGATCCTGCGGCGCGGCGCCGAGATCGAGCCCAGCGACCACCAGGCGCGCTTCTGCACCTTCCCCGCCGAGCGGACTGAGCTGCTCCGCCTGAAGCTGGACCGATCGCCCTGGCTGCGGGCCGAGGTTGCGCGCCAGAACTGGCACTTCCTCAAGTGGCAGCACCTCGAGGGCCTGGCCGCGCGAGAGGGTGCGAGCCTCGACTGGCTTGAGCCGGTGCTCGGGCTCGACCCGCTCATCGAGCGCGGCGGCGAGCAACTGACGATGTTCGGAGAGTAGATTGTCGAGGGCTCTGGCTCCGTACTAGACTCGGCCTGGGAGTGTCGTGGTTCCCCCCCGCGGCACTCCCACTGCGTTCAGGCCCGCGGGCCCGATGGACGGGCGGAGCGCCTGCCGAGGGCGCGCCGCACGACCGTCATCACCTCGTCCACGTACGGCTGGCCCTGGCCAGTCTCGATGGCGTGCGTCAGGCAGCCGTCGATGTGATCCTCGAGGAGGAGGAGCGCGACGGAGTCGGCAGCGGCGGTCATCGCCTCGACCTGTTGGAGGATGTCCAGGCAGTAGGCCTCGTCCTCGACCAGGCGCTCGATCCCGCGGACCTGGCCCTCGATCCGGCGGAGCCGGTTCAGGAGTTCGCCGCGATCCTTCGTGTAGGCGTGCCGGAAGTGCTTGTGGGCGGTCTTGCTGTCCATACTCGGGGGTAGTATGCCGACCCCCTGTGCGTCGGGTCAATCCAGCCGCCGGGTCTCGAGCTCGGTTCGCGCTAGGATGGGCCAAGCGATGCCAGACCTTGAACGCGACGAACTGATCACTCCGCTCGACCGAGCGCTCGTCATCTTCAGCCATCCCGATGACGCCGAGTTCAGCGCCGCCTCCACGATTGCGCTGCTCACGGCCAGGGGCACCCGCGTCGACTACGTCGTCACCACCGATGGCGGAAAGGGGACCGAGGACCCCGCCGTGACTCCCGCGCAGCTCACCGCGACGCGCCAGGCAGAGCAGCGGGCAGCCGCGGACCGGCTGGGCGTCTCGGAGATCGTGCACCTCGGCTACCCGGACGGATACCTGACGCCCAGCCTCGATCTCCGGCGCGACATCGTGCGCCAGATCAGGCGCTTCCGGCCGGACCTCGTCATCGCCCAAAATCCCGTTCGGCGGCAGGACGGCAATCCCTTCGTCGGCCACCCCGACCACCTCGCCACGGGAGAGGCGACCATGGCGGCGGTCTACCCCGCGGCGCGCGATCGGCTGAACTTCCCCGAGCTCATCGACGAGGGGTTCGAACCGTGGAAAGTGCGCCAGGTGCTCGTCAGTGGCGTCGAGCAGCCGAACCTCTTCCTCGACATCAGCGGCACCCTCCAGGTCGGCCTCGAGGCGCTCTTCTGCCACGTGAGCCAGATCGACGATCAAGCCGAGGTCGAGGCCGGGGTCCGCGAGCGAGCCGAGGAGCGGGGAAAGCTGGCGCGGCTGCCGCTGGCCAGCGCGTTCCTCTCGATCATCCTGGAATGACCGAGACAGACCGATGATGCGGCACTGGGGCGGGGCCGAGCCGAACCTCAAGGCGCGTCCGGGCAGCGGCCCGGCCACCTTCCGCCAGATCGTGGGCTTCTTCCGTCCCTACCTGCGACGGTTGCTCTGGATCGCGGCGCTGATCGTAGTGACGGTCAGCGTCGGCGTGATCAACCCCATCCTGCTGAAGCTGATCATCGATAACCTCACCGGGCCGAAGGACCTGGGACTGCTTTACCTCCAGGCGGGGCTGATGATCGCCCTCCCGATCCTCACCAGCCTGCTCGGCGTCTGGCAGTCGTACCTGTCGAACGTGGTCGGCCAGCGCGTGATGGACGACCTGCGGCTGGCCCTCTACAGCCACCTGCAGTGGATGCCGCTCCGCTTCTTCACCGAGACGCGCACCGGCGAGATCCAGAGCCGCATCGGCAACGACGTCAACGGGGTCCAGTCGGTCGTCACCGATACCGCCGCCTCGTTGCTCGCGAACTTCGCAACGGTGGCGACCACCGTGATCGCGATGCTAATCCTGGACTGGCGCCTCACGATCCTGAGCCTCGGGATGCTGCCCGTCTTCGCGTACATCACCTATCGGGTCGGCAAGGTGCGCCGGGTGGTGAGCGGCCTCACCCAGAAGTCGCTGGCCGAGGTGAGCGCCATCACCCAGGAGTCCCTCTCGGTCTCGGGGATCCTCCTTTCGAAGACGTTCGGGCAGCAGCAGGCCAGCATCGAGAAGTTTGGCCGCGAGTCGAAGCGGCTGGGCGATCTCCAGATCCGCCAGCAGATGATCGGGCGCTGGTTCTTCGCCATGATCGGCACCTTCTTCTCGATCGCGCCGGCATTCGTCTACCTGCTCGCCGGGTCGCTGATCATTGGCGGCGACGCGCACGTCAGCATCGGCACGATCGTCGCCTTCACGACGCTCCAGAGCCGGCTCTTCTTCCCGCTCGGCCAGCTGCTCAACGTCCAGGTCGAGATCCAGGGGGCCCTTGCGCTTTTCGACCGGATCTTTGAGTACCTCGAGATGGAGCCGGAGATCCGCGACGACCCGGACGCGGTGGAGCTCGACCCCGCGACCCTGCGTGGCGATGTCCGATTCCGCGACGTCACGTTCCGCTACCCGACGCCGCCGGTGGCGGCCATCCCTGAGGGGGACGCGGCGAAGGCCGAGGCGGAAGGCCGAGCGGTCCAGACCTCGATTCGGCCGTTCGGCCTGACGGAGATCGACTTCGAGGCGCTGCCCGGGCAGCTTGTGGCGTTGGTCGGACCGTCCGGAGCGGGGAAGACGACGACGACCTACCTGATCCCGCGCCTGTATGACGTCGACGAGGGGGCGGTCGAGATCGATGGGATCGACGTCCGCCAGGTCAAGCTCGAATCGCTGGGGCGGGAGATCGGCGTGGTGACGCAGGAGACCTACCTGTTCCACGCATCAGTGCTCGAGAACCTGCGGTACGCCAAGCCCAATGCCTCCATGGAGGAGATCGAGACCGCGTCGCGTGCGGCGGCGATGCACGACCGGGTCATGGAGCTGCCGGAGGGGTACGACACCATCGTCGGTGAGCGCGGCTACAAGCTCTCCGGTGGCGAGAAGCAGCGTGTGGCGATCGCGCGCGTCCTGCTCAAGGACCCGCGCGTCCTGCTGCTGGACGAGGCGACGAGCGCGCTCGACACGGTCAGCGAGCGGCTGATCCAGGGGGCGCTGGCTCGGCTGATGGAGGGGCGCACCACCATCGCCATCGCGCATCGGCTCTCGACCATCCTTCGGGCCGACCTGATCCTGGTCTTCGATCGAGGGCGGATCGTGGAGCGTGGCACGCACGACGAGCTGGTGCGCCACGAGGGCCTGTACGCGCGCCTCTACGCCGAGCAGTTCGCCAGCGAGCGACCCGCCTGACGCATCAGGCCCGATGCGGACGTTCAACGTTCCGGGCTGGTCCGGCGTCGGATGGGCATGATCACCACCACCCTGAACGCGCGGACCAACGTGCTCCCTGATGTATCGGACACCGACCTCCTGCGTGACACCGTCGTGCAGGTCCAGCACGACCGGGGGAGTGAGCTGTGGGGCCTTGCCCGGCATCTTGGCCTCTCGCCCGAAGAAGCCGATGACGCCGTGCAGGAGACGCTCCTGCGCCTCTGGTCGGCTCTTCGCGGCGGCACGGCCATCGACCGCCCTGACGCCTGGGCCTTCCGGTCGCTCTACCGATTGGCGATGGATCGCCATCGCTGGCATCGCCGCGTTCGGCTCCTGACCGAGCGACTCGGCGGCCAGCCCGCGCGACGCCCCGGCGTCGATCACGCGGAGCGGATGGCGATCTGGGACGCGGTAGAGGGCCTGCCCGAGCGCCAGCGGCTGGCGATCTACCTGCGCTATCGAGCTGACCTGCCGTACGAGGAGATCGGGGCGATCCTGGGGATCGCCGCTCCATCGGCGCGCAGCCATGTGAGCCGTGCGCTCGACACCCTCAGGGTCGAGCTCGGCGAGGAGACACGACCATGAACGACAACGATCTCGAGCGGGAGCTGCGCTCGCAGTTCGGCCCGCGCGAGCAGGGCTACCGTCCCGCGGCGCTGCCAGCCGAGCCCGGCGCGCCATCTCACCGTCCCGGAGTGCCACCCATGCTGCGCGGCGGACTGTTCGCCGCCGTCGCCGCGGCCGCGGTGCTCGCCGTGGTGATCGTGAGTGGCGGCCTCGACGGGCGCTTCGGCGTCGGTGGCGACGTGTCGACGCCCAGCCCAACAGACGCCAAGACGCAGGCCGCCACGCCATCGGTGGCGCCCAGCAGCGCGGCCGAGCCCGCTGCGTGCCGGCCGGAGGACGTGGTGCTCACCGCTGAACCGTGGGGCGGCGCTGCAGGCTCGCGCGGGACATCGGTGACCCTGGCCCTCGCCGACGGCGCGCCGGCGTGCCACCCAACCAACACGGCGTTCGGCCGCATCCTCGACGCCACCGGCGCCATGCTGGTGGAGAGCATCCCCGAAGCAACCGACCTGCCGCTGCTCACCCTGCAGCCGGGGGCCAAGTACCAGGTCGGCGTCGCGTGGAGCAACTGGTGCGGCGCCCACCCCGTTGGCATCAGGCTCGAGCTGCGGCTGGGCAACTGGAGCGACTGGGTCGCGGTCCAGCCCCACCTGCCCGGCACGGGCGGACCCGACCCGGTGCCGCCGTGCATTGGCGACGGCGGCACATCCCTCAGCGTCACCGAGGTCCAATCGGCACCATGAGCCAGCGGTCGGCCGTGCCGTGACACACTTGTCCGGCATGGCCGACCAGCCCGTCCACACCAACCGGCTCGCCTCCGAGACGAGCCCCTACCTGCTCCAGCATGCCCACAACCCCGTCGACTGGTATCCGTGGGGAGCTGAGGCGCTGGAGCGGGCACACGCCGAAGAGAAGCCGATCTTCCTCTCCATCGGCTATTCGGCGTGTCACTGGTGCCATGTGATGGCGCACGAGTCGTTCGAGAACCCCGCAATCGCCGGTCAGCTGAACCGCGACTTCGTGGCGATCAAGGTCGACCGCGAGGAGCGGCCCGACCTCGATGACGTCTACATGGCGGCGGTCCAGACTCTTACCGGCAGCGGCGGCTGGCCGATGAGCGTCTTCCTGACGCCCACGCTCGAGCCATTCTTCGGTGGGACCTACTTCCCGCCCAACGATCGCCACGGCATGCCCGGTTTTCCTCGCGTGCTGACGGCGGTTTCCGAGGCGTTTCGCGACCGACGCGACGAGGTCGTCGAACAGGGGCGACAGCTCGGGGCGCACCTGCGCGAGCAGCTCGAGGTCCAGCCCGGCCGGACCGATGTGGAGCGCCGGCAGCTCGACGCTGCGGTGGCGAGCCTCTCGACCCTCTTCGACGAGCATCACGGCGGCTTCGGCGGCGCGCCCAAGTTCCCGGCGCCG